>JANMGN010000296.1:0-11080 GCA_031374645.1 Chitinophagales bacterium
GAAACTCTTTTTTGTACATAAGGCGTAAAAGTCGCACCAAGATTTAAGTTGATGAGGTTATAAAAAATAGACTGATTTAAAGAAGGCGAAAAGCGGGACATACGTAGGGTATCTTTGTTCAAATCTATGACGGTGCTAATATTTAGATTTCTCAAAATGGCAATTTTTTTCGCAACACTATCTTTTCTGCCTTTCACTTTTATTTCTAAATTATGATTAGTGCTGATTCCGATTGTTTTGTTTCCTTTGCTCTTAATATCGCAGCTTGGCGTACCAGCAATAGAGCCTTCAAAAATAGAATACTCGCTTCTTGTGACAGCATTTCTATCCTTACTTGGCTGCCTAACAGAATCGCACCATCTTGCTTTATTCAGATTTGGAGCATAACTAAAACCTACAGTCATGTCCATTTTATGGCGGACACCTCTAAAATAGCCTTTTTTGAATTGTGCTGTCCCGAAGAGACTTGCATTTGCGCTTGCACCCATGCTAAAAGTCGTGATAGGCGTAAGTCCCCAAGATTTTATTGTATCTATCTTGCCGTAAGTGATTTCGTCTTTCGTTATTTTGTTCCCAGAAGCATCTGTCGTATTTATTTTTTTTACGACTTCTACATCTCTATACACTTTTTTTATTTGGTCAAAACTTACATTTTGCGAAAAATTAGCCGAAGGCGAAAGTGTGATTATCTTAAAAATATTGAGCGGAACACTTGCGCTTGCGTTGTAAGTCAGTCCTGCACGCATCCGCTTTTCAAAAGTTTCTTTTTTGAAAAGTAAGGTGTCGAAAGTATTTACACGAGCTCTTGCGCTCACGCCTGTATTAATGTTAAAACCTTCGTAAATGGTATTTAATAAATCGTCTTTGCCTTGTCGTTTTAGTTTTTTTAATGGATATAAAGTATTGACACTCAGATTAATAGATGGGTCGAGCGTGAACTCGTGCGTGCGGATATTCTGGCTTTGTTGTATGCCAGCCGTAAAACTAAATGGCTTACCAGGGAACTGTCGGGAGTAATTAAGACCAGAATTATTACTATTGGAACTTACCGAACGTACATCATTTAAGATATTTTTTTGTAAAACCTGTGCATTGGTTTTAATGGTAATATCGGCTGAAAAAGTTTGGTTGGGACGTGCTGCCTGCGCTTGACTGTGATTCCATGTGATTGTTATTGGGCGACTATGCGTTCTTTTGAGCTCGCTTTCTGTGACCAAATCATCATATCTTAGCAAAAAATTACCACTAAATTTATAGCGATAATTGTAGTTGCTTTCGGCTTGTATGCCCCATGTTCCTTGCGAATAAACATTGCCTGTTAGCTTCAGATCGTGGTGCTGATTGATAGGAAAATACCAGCCAATGCCTTCCAGACCCATTCCTTGTCCAGGATTTGGGCGATAACCATAGTAACTTGGGAAAATTAAGCCTGTTTGTTTGGTTTTTGTTACAGGATAAAAGCCGAACGGCAACCAAACGGGCGTAGGAACGCCTCCGATTTCAAGGTTAGAAGGGCCAACAATTATGAGTTTGTTGGTTACGACTTTCATTTTTTTTGCTCGAATACCAAAATGCGGATGAGGATCACTACAAGTGGTCAAAATCGCATCTTTACTATATATAATGTCGTTTTGAGTAGAATCTTTTTTGCCTACAAATTTTGTTTTTTCTCCCAAAACGTACAAATTTTGTTGCAAAGTTTGTACATCATACACTACGCCTTTTTTATTTTTAAAATTATAGCGCATTTTTTGCGATTTAAAATTTTGGTCTTTGTCTGTAAAAAGGGGAACGCCCAAAACTCGTCCCGAACTGTCTTTTCTCGCTTCGGCAGTCGCTAAATTTTCTTTTATATTCAAAACAATGTATGCCGCTTTTACCTCAATAGTTTGGTATTTAACACTTGCATTGCCGTATAAATGAACTAAATTCTTAGCATTCTCAAAAATAATAGAATCTTTTGCTTGATAATCTACGGGTTCGTCGAGTGCATCTTTTGACACCTTCAACGTTTTAGTAATGCTTACTTTTAGGCTATCTTTACCCAAAGAATCTACTTTCGGAGCAGTGATTTTACCAGTCCGAGTATTGAATTTTTCTAAATTTGGTCTTTGTGCAAACAAAACCATTGGAAAAATCAAGCACAGTATAAAAAAAAGACGTATTTTTGTATTCATTTTAAAATCCTTATCCAAGATGACGTTTGAGAAGTACAAAACGTTGGTTGAATAGTGTTAAAATAATCCTTATTTTAGAAAAATTATGAAATCAAGATTCGCGCTATTTTTATTTTTCTTTACCTATATATATGCGCCTGTATTTGCAGGGTGCAAAAATACAATAAATTTAACAGATACAAGCTATACTATAAAAAAAGTCGTGATAGATGCTGGTCACGGAGGAAAAGATCCTGGCTGCTCGGGCAAAAATTCACAAGAAAAAAATGTGACGCTCAAAATTGCGCTTTTAGTTGGTAAAAAAATTAAAAACGCATTTCCCAACATCGAAATTGTTTATACAAGGGACAAAGATATTTTTATTCCACTCGATGAGCGTGCGCATATTGCCAACCGACAAAAGGCAGATTTATTTATTTCTATTCATTGCAATTTTGTTCCTGCGAATACGAAGCATTCAGGCTCAGAAACTTACGTATTAGGATTGGATAGAAGTCGAGAAAATTTGGAAATCGCAAAACGTGAAAATGCAGCTATTTTTTTAGAAGACGATTATAAAAAACGCTACCGAGGCTACGATTTCAACTCTCCCGAAAGCGATATTTTGGTGTCTGCTGTGCAGTCTTCTTACATGGAAAGAAGTATGCAAATGGCTGGTTTGGTAGAAAAACACTTGAAAAATGATGCAGATAGACGAAGTCATGGCGTAAAACAAGCTGGTTTTTTGGTGTTACGAGAAACGTCTATGCCAAGTATTTTGGTAGAAACTGGTTTTTTGAGTAGTAGGGTAGAGGAGGAATTTTTGACCTCTGCCGAAGGGCAAAATTTGGAAGCACAAGCTATCTTTGATGCGTTTTCGGATTATAAAGATGGTGTGGAAACGGGGCGAAAATATGACATTAGCAATTCTTCCAAAGGAAGAATGTCAGCCAATTTTACGCCTAAAAAAACGGATAGAAACGAAGATACTGCAAGCGTAAAACCGCTTTTGGTTTCTGAGAAAAAGAAAGTAAAAGTAGAAAAAAGTGTTTCAAAAGACACTGACAATCAGGAGGTTGTGAGTGTTTTGCCAAAAGAAAAAAAGAAAGTTTTAGGTGGCGAAAAAGTAATTGTGAAACGTCCTTCTTCGCTTGTTTTTAAGGTTCAGCTTTTGAAATCTTCGAGTAAAATAACGACTGCTGATGAAAAATGGACTGCTGTCGGAGAACTCGAAATCGCAGAAGAAAACAAGGAATTTATCTATCGTGCAGATGGTTTTGAAACCTATGAAAATGCAACAGCGGCTTGTATAAAACTCAAGAATGCTGGTTTTAAAGAGGCGTTTATAGTTGCTTTTGATGGCAAAAAAAGAATAAATGTACAAGAGGCGATTTTGAAATTGAAAGGAAAATAAAGCAATAAGTGTAATGAATAATTAAAATGAATAATTAAAAATTTTAAAATACTGTTAATCAGCACTTTATGTAAAAAAATTGTGCTATTTATTTTTTTCGTTTCACTAAGCAATTTGCAATAGGCAAATTAAAAAATAACTCTACAAATAGACGCATTAGAAAAGAGCCGCAGGTTCGACCTATTTGTAGCCGTGTGCGAAAGCCCACGGAAGCGAGTTGTATAATAGTATTTATTTCAACCTTTTCTTCAATTTCAAAATAGGTTTTTCAATGATTTCAAAAGAAAGTGTTGCGATTCCGACTGCCAAAATTGCGCTTAACAAAGGAAATAAAAGTTGGAAAATGTTATTTTCAATCGTAAAATTAGCGTCTAATAAAAGTTTCAAAACGACATGAATAGCAAATAAATGGAAAATATAAATTCCAAACGATATTTTGCCTAGATATTTTAAAATACGAAACTCAAAAGGAAAAAGTGAGTGCGGAACTATCGCTATAAAAATAATACCGACAGAAATAAAACCGTTTAAAATTCTCTCCTCTGTATCAAGGTAATAATGTGAGCCAAAAAGATAGCAACTCATCGGATAAAGAAAAGATAATTGTAGAAAATAAATAAAATATTTATTTTCTACAATATTTAAAGTTTCGATTATTAAATAATTAGATAAAATTTTTGTATTAAATAATTGATAAATATTTTCTATGATAACGTTTTTATTTAAAACTAAAAAAGCCACAAATGCGCCTAATCCGAAGTGATAAAAACGACAAATCGTAAAATAACTCGATGAAGCCCAAGCATTTTTTGCAAAACAATAATCGTAAAAATGAAATTTTGTAAGGGTGAAAATTGCACCTAAAACAATCATTGTAACGATAAACCAAAACGGAATACGTTTGAAAAGCAAAAGTGCGGGTGCCCAAAACAGGTAAAATTGTTCCTCTACACCCAACGACCAAAAATGCCCCAAAGTAGGCGAGCTAAACTCATTGGTATGCCCGAAAAGGATTTGAAAATTGATGCTGAACAGTCCCAAATATAAAAAATTAGCGAACCACTCTATACCCAAAGGACTTCTATTTACTATCCCCATCCAAGTCAAAATCGGCTCGGCAGTCAGCAATGTAAACACTCCTACCAGAAAATAAAGCGGCCACAAACGCAAAGCTCTACGGATGTAAAAATTACGAATTTTTATCGTTCCACTCGTTTTTAGCTCTTGCAAAAGCAAAAAACTTATCAAAAAACCGCTCAGTACAAAGAAAAAATCTACGCCAAAGTTAGCCATTTTTTCGCCCCAAGGCGAGTAGGTTCTAACGTGAAATTGGTTGAACAAAATAGACTGACAATGCCCAATAATTACAAATATGGCAGCTATGAAGCGCAGTCCGTCAAGGTTTTTGAAATACATAGTAAATGGTAATTCAGAATGATGGATAAAAATGATGAATGTAGAATGATGAACACAACTAAGTAGTTGGGCTAAAATAACCGTAATTTTTTCAAAGGGAAGTTGTTGTAAAATAACAACGTAACTTCCTTTTAGTCAGTTACTTATGTTATTTTACAACAACAAAAAAATTACTAATTATTTCTATACGCCTATTTACTTAGCTTTTTTTGTGAACTATATTTTTCCGTATTTTATCCTAAAAACATAAAAAGTGAAAAAAAAGGTTTAGCTTTACATTGTCAAATGTAGTCAAACTTTTTTTTAGGTAATCCGTAGCTTATTTCACAAAGATAAGTGAAATATATAGAAGCCGTGTAATTTTGATATAAAAGATGCACAATAAGTCTGGCAAAAAAAGCCTTATTATTAAAAAAATATTTTCCGATATTATCCAATGATAGCATATTACACTAAAAAAGAAGGGAAATTAAGAGAAATAGATACCCCAGAGTTGGGTTGTTGGATAAATATTATGCCACCTTTTAGTCAAGAAGAACTCGATGAAGTTTCTCGAGATTTTGAAATTCCGCTTGATTTTTTGACAGATTCGCTTGATATTGACGAACGCTCTCGTTATGACCGTGAAGACAATGTGCGGCACATTGTCCTCAATTCGCCTATGCACAACGAATCGTCGCTTTCGTCAAGCAATGCTTTTTACGTCACTGTCCCGATAGGTATTATCTTGACCGCCGACCACACCGTTACGATTACTTCTTTTGAAAATACAATTTTAGAGCCTTTTAAAAAAGATAAAATCAGAAACTTTGACCCCTCTGATGAAAAAATGTTTGTGTTACAATTGCTCGAACAAAACGTATATGCTTACCTCAATGCGTTGAAAAAACTCAATTTACAACGTAATTTGATAGAAAAAAAACTCCTTATTTCGACCGAAAATGAGCATTTGATAGAGCTTTTGAGGATAGAAAAAAGTTTAGTTTATTTTGTTAATGCGCTGAGTGTCACGGAGTTATTAAACTTGAAAATGAAGCGTACTGATTTTTTGCAACTTCAAGAAGATGAAGATAAAATTGAACTTTTTGAAGATATTATCATCGATACGTCACAAGCACTTCAGATGGCAAATATTTATGCCAATATACAAGGTTCTACGATGGAAACCTACGGCAGCATCATCAATAATAACGTAAACGCTGTAATGCAACGCCTTACACTCGTGACGATTATTTTGGCTGTGCCGACCTTAGTAGCAAGTATATTTGGTATGAATGTCCCTTTTTATGGGCTTGAAAATAATTCGCATGCACTTATTTATATCCTGATTGGTTCGGTACTTTTTGCACTTTTGTTGGCTTGGTTTTTTAGGAGAAAAAGACTTTTGTAGCATTTCAATGCTGCTGTTGTGTACCATTTTAGACCAACCCTGCGCAAAATAAAGTGATGTCAAAAAAAGATACGAAATATTGAACTCTTTGCCGCCTTACGGATCAATGTATGTTCCCGTTACAGGCAATGGGAAACCATTTTATTCGGAAGGGTTTGCTGTTTGTTTCTATAAAACTGATTAAGATTTAAAATAATTCGTTTATCTATAAAAACGGTATCAGAAGCAAGAAAAAACAACGAGCTGCGTTATTTACCTTAAGTATTCGGGCTAAATTACTTATTACCTCAATATTGTGTTGAAAACTATCTAAAATCTTTAACATCTACAATTTATGAAAATTAGAAGTATTTACCAAATATTCCTCTTTCAAAGTCTTTGGTTATTGTTATTACAATCCTCTGCCTTTTCACAAAACACTAATTGTGATGCCATAACCTTAAAAGATTTTTTCGACTGCTATGGTGGGCAAAGTAAGTTTAGCGCACACTCTGTCGCAGCCGTAACGGCTTTTGTAACTGCCGATGATGCTTTGCAAGCAAAAAACTATGCCCAAGCAAAAACAATCATTGACAACTTATTCAAAACCTATCCAAGGGGTAGCAATATTTGGTGGAATGTATTCAATGCGCCTAATAATTCAAATTTAGGTACGCCTCACGCCTATTATGGTTTGCGTATGATGGAGGATATTATTGACCACGGGATTAATAGTATTCCGAATGTTCAAGCCAAAAAAGCTAAAATGAAAATCGTTTTAGTGGGTCATTCTGAAGGCATACAGCCGACCACCAAAGCGGAATTACAAAACGGAACTGGCGTTTTTGTAAAGCATAAAATGGATTCTTCTTTAAAAGCGAACAATTACCGCATCATCAAACAGTCATTTAATATGTTTTCGAGGTATGTTACAGCTATTACCAAAGGCGCTTTGAAGGTAGAAGTAGAATATATTGAACTGGATTCGCTGCATTTGCCAGTGGCTGTTACGACTACCCAACCACATTTGGCATACAGCGGTGTTGAGCCTGTTTGGAATGCTTTGACGAAAGAAACCAAAGATAGTACAGATTGGTGGTGGATATTGTATCCATCTCATGTGCCAGAACTCCCAGCTTTTGATGACGAATCTTTCATTACTGGTGGTATGGGTTCAGACAGCAAAGGTGGACCTGTATTTATCATTGATGATAAATGGCTGGTTCGCAAACCAGCACACTTGGGTAAAGGCAAATATAGTGATATTGAGCGAAGAATATACCTGCCACAATGGCTTCAACACGAGTTTTTTCATCATCTTTATCGGATTTATCCTGAGCTGGCATTGGAGGTAAAAGGACACGATTGGTTTGATCAAAACTTTTGGCCCGCAGACTTTGAAGGGCAATTTGAAGCGGATTACTACGCCGAAACCTTGCATAAAAGATTACAGACTGATTGTACGCCTTTGACAACAAGACTGATTACCAGAGTTCAAGAAGACCAAAAAGCGCAGTACAGTAATTTTTCTATGGACGAATTACTCGGTTCTTATTCGTTAGATGTTGTCCAGAATACGTGGCACGAAGGGAATATCATCAAAGAAAATGGTGTATATTTTTGGAAAAATAAAGCCAATGTAAAATGGTCAGTTACACCGAATTTTGAGAAAGGCAAACTCAAAACAGGAAATGATTGCCCTTACGCTGGAGAAGATTTCCTCATAGAACTTTATCAAACAATTGAAGGCGATTTTGTTCCTGGTGCAGTTGCTTTAAAATTCAATACTGAATCCTACAAAAAAAGGTTCGATTTAATTCGTAAAACCGTGCCGATGGAAATCGTTTTGGGGAACTTCGAGAGAGTACCTAAATTGAATACGCAGCATACAGGAAAAATCTTAAAAACAACTGGAAAGTTTGATTGGCAAAATGATGCAGGTAACAAATGGTCGTTGTTGCCAAATACGACTGCTGAAAATTTCAGTCTTGGTACAGATAGTCCGACTCCTAACGAAAAATTTCAACTAATACTTGCCGAGACCGAATGTGATATTCATGCTTTGGGCTTCAAATATTTAGGACATTATTATTGGAAACCCAAAAGGAATGTGTCGAATAAATCGCCGATTGTAGTGAATGGCATAGCGGATCTGAAACTTACTGAAAATTTTGGAACACACGCTATAGACTTGTCCAAAGTGTTCAAGGATTCAGAAGGAGATTCCTTGCTGCTTTTTGTAACAAGTCAAGATTCTACCATTATTTCAGCCAATATTAAGGCACAACAACTCTTGTTGTCAGGTAGTAAAATAGGAAGTACTTCAGTTTTCGTTATGGCTTTAGATGCAAACGGTGGATTGGCTGTTGATGAATTCAAAGTACAAGTGAACCCAATTTTATCTACCGATGAAGCAACGTCAAAAGTTACGGTATATCCACGTCTGACGCAGGATTTTGTTTATGTAAATGGAGCAACTACTGACTATAATATTACCTTATGTGCTGTTGATAAATCGTATCAGCAAAATATCGCTGTTTCAAGCGACAATTTGAGTATTGATATGAGCCATTTACCAGTAGGTATGTATTTATTGTTGATTAGCGATTCTAAAAATGGACAAGTAAAAGTGGAGAAAATAATCAAGTATTAAAGACTGAAAAAAAATGATTTATCTTTGCAAAAACAAACGATACAAAGTAAGTGCTTTGTATCGTTTATTTTTTATAAAAATGAAAAAAATATTTTTTAATTCATTGATTTATAAATAGTTATGTGTTTTTATTTGTTTAAAAATGCGTGTATTTATGAGTTGGGTGGCGATATTAACAGACTATCTTGATAACAAAAAAATAACAAAAAATATGGAAAACGAACTAAGACCTTTTTGGAGGAATTTTTTTGATTTTAATTGGAAATTTGGGCTTTTTCTAATTCTAATTATTTGTATTCCTCGATTTATTTTAGTGTTAAATGCAAATTTTTCGGGTACATATGGTGCTTCTATTGCAATAATTATGACAGTTTCCGCAATTGCACCATTTCTTTTTCTGACTAAATATGGACGTAGAGAAATTGGAATTTCAAAACCTCAAAATCTCAATTGGCTGTTTATTGGGTTAGTTTGTGGACTGCTTGCAAGTTTGGTTTTGTATTTTATTGGACAAACACTTTATGACAACTCATATCAAAATTGGTATAAGTATATTGGGAAATTGTACAACATACCAGCGACGATTACCTCAACGGACAAAAAGGTAATGTTTGCTATTGTAGCCATTACAAGTATGTTATTTAGCCCAATTGGAGAGGAGTTGTTTTTTAGAGGTATCGTTCATTCCAGTTTTGCAAAATCAGTTGGCGAGAAAAAAGCAACATTGGTTGACAGTTTAGCATTTGCACTAACTCATATTTCGCATTTTGGCTTAGTATTCATCAATTATAAGTGGGATTTTTTTATTGTTCCAACCATTCTTTGGGTAACAAGTATGTTTTTAGTGAGTTTGTTGTTCTATACTTTCCGAAAAAAATCAAACTCAATAGTAGGAGCAATACTTTGTCATTCAGCTTTTAATTTAGGAATAACATTTTGCATATTTTACCTTTTATGATTGGACAACCAAAGCATTTTCACTATCTTTGCCACCAACAACAGTAGAAGATAAATAACATTTTCAATATCAAAAAATGCTTTATCTTTGCAAAAAAAAATGTAACTTTGTAACGATGAACGATAAAAAACTTTACATAATCGCAGGTTGTAATGGAGCAGGTAAAACAACTGCTTCGTTCACGATTTTGCCCGAAATTTTAGATTGTAAAGAATTTGTCAATACAGATGAAATTGCAAAAGGGCTTTCTCCTTTTCAACCCGAAAAAGTATCTTTTAAGAAAATATTATGACAATAATTGAAACTCAAATAGAGGAGAAAAATAAAATACTAAAAGGGCTTGAAAAAGCATATGAAAAACTTTTAGAATTTAAGAAAACAAAAAATAGCGAATTAGTTGTACTGCGTGACAACAAAATCGTGAAGATAAAACCTGAGTGAAAAGCAAATCGCCAACATGGGTTTTGTCAAAAAATAATTTATCTTTGTAAAAACAAACGATATAAAGTACGTACTTTGTATCGTTTGTTTTTTATTAATTTGAAAAAAAATATTTTTTAACTCATTGACTTATAAGTAGTTACGTGTTTTTATTTATTTGAAAATGCGTAGCCAACGAACATAAACAATTAATAGCTTAAAGCAAATATGACAAATTATAAAAAAGTAATTTTAGACAAAATTTGTTACACCGAACTTGTTTATGGACGAATTGCCAAAAAATTGAATGTAGAGCTTTCAAAAAACAAAATTGAAGACTTGATTTCAACAATCCTTACAGAAACAGACGAAATAAATTTTCAAAAGATAGGGAAAAATATCTATATAACAAACGCTGACAAAAGTATTAGGCTGACAATTAATTCCTTTACAAACAGAATAATTACAGCAGACAAATTGAATAAAGTAAAAACGAGGTAAAAACTTAGCCATACGGTAATTTGGAGTTTAAAGTATCGCCAAGCTCCAGCTTGGCGGCATTAAGTTGCAATAGTTTTGTCGGAAGCTAGAGCTTCCGACTACTATGGCTAAGTTTTTACAAAACGAGTAAGAAAACAATAAACAATCAATGCGAGCAAAAATACTACTCTTCCTGATTTTTCAAATTATTCCG
>JANMGN010000035.1:0-2389 GCA_031374645.1 Chitinophagales bacterium
TGTGAATTGTAAAAATATTGTTTAAAATATATTTTTCCCAATATTTTTTGTCACAAAAACAGCAAATAATTCACTTTTTTTAATAAATAATTTTGTATTTTTTACATAAAAATAATATCAATATAAATATTTTTTATTTGTAAATAATTGATTATCAATATTTTATAATTAATTATTTGTACTAAAATGTTGAAATACTATGTCACAGAATATAATATTTTATGATGGAATTTGGGTGCTAATGTCTGCATTTTTGTTACCATAATTATCAGGATAATTTTTATCCCAATTTTTTACTAGTTTTTGATATGACTTTTTATGCAATCTAAATTTTATAGAGTACTCCTCGTCAGCTTTTTAGCTATTCTAGTACAGTTTGAAATCAAAGCCCAAATTACAGGCAATGTATTTCGAGATTTTAATGCCAACGGTATCAAAACCACAGCAGCACCCGATCCGATAGAGGTCGGCTTGAAAGATGTAACTGTAAATGCTTATCCGACAACGGGAGCTGTTATCACAACTACGACTAATGCCAACGGTAATTACACAATTACTGGCGGTACAGGTTCTTATCGAGTAGAGTTCATGTTGCCTCCTCATTATTATGCTACAAAAGGTAGCGTGTCTAATACTACGGTACAATTTGTAGCGGCAGGCGGCATAGCGAACTTGGGTGTCAATTATCCCAATGACTTTTGCCAAAACAATCCTAATATTATCATTCCTTCGTATGTTGCTGGTAATCCCGAAGGTGGCGGAACAGGCGGCTCCTTAGATGCACTTGTCCGCTTTCCTTATTTACAAACGGGCTCAACTCCTGCTGCACGTATAACCACAGCCAGTAACATAGGTACTGTTTGGGGTAGTGCCTATCAAAGAGAGAGTAAAAAAATAGTTTTATCTGCTTTCTTAAAAAGGCATTGCGGTCTAGAAGCGTTGGGACTTGGAGGATTATTTACTTGTGATGTGAGCAGCACACCTGAGGTCGTTGCTCCGTATATCAATGTCGAAAATTTTGGTATTGATTTGGGTAGTTCCCTTATTGCTGGCAGAACACTTCCTGCTACGGCTACAAACGGTAGTAATGACTTGGTTGGCTTCACGAATATGGGAAAAATCGGTATGGGAGGCATTGATTTTAGCGACGACGGCAAGACGTTGTGGGCGGTCAATCTATATAAAAAAGAAATCTTTTCTGTTAATTTAGGCAACCCAATCAAAGCAGCAAGTGATATTACCAATGCAGATTTTGCTTCTTTTGCAATTCCTGATCCAGGATGTGTTAAAGGTGCTGCACGTCCTTGGGCAATCAAATATTATCAAGGCAAACTTTATGTAGGCGTGATTTGTTCGGGCGAAACTGCGGGAACACAAGCCAATTTATTTGCTTATATCTATAAATTTAATCCTGACAACAATACTTGGGACGCTGCACCTATTGTGAGTTTTCCGCTCAATTATGCCAAAGGAGATGTTCATACTGACTATCCTACTATTGATAAATGGGAAACTTGGGCAAATGCGTTTACTGATTTATATAGTTCCGGTTCGGCGGGAAGTCCGGCTGTAACAAGAAAAATGCGACCACAACCAATCTTAACAGACATTGATTTTGATAAAAGAGGTAACTTGATTTTAGGTTTTTCGGATAGAACAGGGCATCAAACTGGGCGCAATCAATATGGGACATCTGGTACTACTTTATTTAATGGTTATATCGGAGGCGATATTCTTTATCTGGCAGCCAATGCAAGTGGTGGCTTTACAATGGAAAATAATGGTGCTGTTCCTGGTCAAACAGGTGGTGGAGTGAACAACAATCAAGGCCCAGGCAATGGTGAATTTTTTAATAAAGATAATTTTTCGGCTAACAATGGTTCTGGATTTGAAGAAATCCACCAAGAAACAATGCAAGGAGGTTTGTTTTACAATCCAATATATGATGAAATTATGGCGAACCATATTGATCCATATATCGTGTTTTCGGGAGGTGTTCAAAGGCACTCTGTACAAAACGGTGCTTCTACTAGCAGTATGCGTTATCAGATTTATGGTTCAACGCCGCCAAATGGTACTTTTGGAAAAGCCAATGGTTTGGGCGATTTAGAAATGCTTTGTAATCCTGCACCACTCGAAATCGGAAATCGTGTTTGGATTGATACCAATAACAATGGTATTCAAGATGCCTCAGAAAATGGCGTTGATGAAGTAAGTGTTAAATTAAAACTCAACGGAACGACTGTTCAAACGGCTACAACCGCTAATGGTGGTAATTATTATTTTACAAATGTTGCCACAAATACGCCTTATACCATCGAAATTGAAGGTTTTGCGAGCCAAACACCTATCTCAAATCGTGTTTTGACCACTTCAAATGTAAATACAA
>JANMGN010000326.1:0-7614 GCA_031374645.1 Chitinophagales bacterium
TGTCACACGACGATAGGAGTTTGGCTGCGATAGTGCTCTAACTTTACTCAAAAAGTACATTCATTTATTTTTCAATGAAACAATATACTATATTCTTTTCTCTCCTTTTTTCGCTTTTTGTAACGCCACTTTTAGCCCAAACGATTGGAAAAAGTGACGATGGCTCATTTTATATTCTTATGCCCGATGGCTCTTATAATGATTATGACGCAAAAAATAAGGAGCATAAACAGCTTATGGCGAACTATGAAAAAAAACTAAAAGGAGAAAATGGAAAAGGAGAAAAAGTAGATAAAAAAGCAGATAAAAAAGCGCATGAAAAAGCAACTGTCATAGCGGCAGCGTATAAGGCAATTGATAAAGAAAAGGTTTTTGGCGAATCGGCAGACAACGCTATTCGGAGCAGAGTAAAAGCGGAATATGATTGGAAAAAATTTATTGCGAGCAATCCTGATAAAAAAAATTCTCGTGACGCAGAACGTCTTGAAAATTGGTATAAAGAACAAAAAGATGTTGAAAAAAATGCTCGTTCAGAATTTAAAAAAGCAGTAAAAGAAAGCGACGACGCAAGGCGAACGCTTTTTAAAAATGGCGAAAATATATCACAACTCTCTCATTATCAGCTTTTTGAAGCAGAAGGAGTAAAAATAGAAGAAAATAATGATATAGTCATTAAGGAGAAAGAGCAAAAAAAGAAGGAACTCGTAGAAGCTAAAAAGAAAAAATAAAGCGACGAGGAAAACGCTAAAGCCGAAGCTAAGAAAGAAGCCAAGAAATTAGCAGAAGCAAAAAAGAAAAAAGAAGCTGAAAAATTAGTAGAAAAGAAAGAAACTAAAAAGAAAGAAGTATCGGAAATTAAGACGAAAAAAGAAAATGATGAAAGAGAAGACGATAATGAAAGCAAACAGATAGCTGAAAAGAAAGCCAAAGAGGTAAAAGAAAAAAAATTAGCAGAGGATAAAAAGAATAAAGCAAAAATTGTTAAAAATGAAGGTAAAGTACCTGAAAAAGAACAAAACGAGCCTGAAATAGAAAAAAAAGCACTTAAACTAAAAACAGAAGACAATGTAATTCTAAATCCTCCTTATCCCGAATGTGAAATTGCATTCAACGGTAAAGATGAATTTACAAACTTGAAACGCATCGAAACCGCAAAGCAAGTTTTGTTTAAACATACGGACGAAATCATGTTGAAATATTACGAAAAAAATGATTTTTTAACCTGTGAAGTCAGTGCGTCACGTTCAGATAAAGGCTACAAATACTTAAATTTTCTCTTTACTTTCAACTCTGATAATGTACAAAATACGTATGGCGTTTTGGAAAAAGACCAAGTAATTACGTTGCGTTTTTTAGACGGCGAAACAATGCCTATGTTTAATACAAAAACAGATAGAGGCTTTGTAGATGTTATGAAAAAAACAACTTCCTATAAAGCAGTTGTTTTGGTAAATTCTAATCAAGAAAAAAAATTATTCAACGGAGAAATCGATCAAATACGAGTACTTTGGGGAACAGGAACAGATGATTATGCTGTATATGACCTTGACTTTTTTATCAATATTTTGAATTGTGTAAAATAAAAAGACAGTCTAAGAACATATAAAAGCCTGATAATCAGGCTTTTTACTTAAATAAATGTTAAACATACTTTATGTGTTAAACAAGTGTGCTGTAAAAAACATTATCTTTGGGACATTATTATGTGTGTGAATTTGGCAGTCCGTGAAACACCGTCGGCGGGCTGCCACTTTTTTTATTACCCTCTTTTCTGGTAATTTCCTAAAACCAATCTTCTGTACACCACACCTTTTTGTACATTATTTTTTATTCCACTCAAAAGTATTAACCATTTTTACAATATCTTGTTTCATAAAATCTATAACAGGACGGAGCGAATCGGGACGAGCCGCAGTCTTAAAATAAAGTGCGCCACGCATAAAATGTTTTGTGCTATCCGTCAAGTAAAATTGGAATGGCGAAGCAGCAGGGCCCTGTATATCGAACAAAAATCCACTAACATGATTGTTTTTTTCAATTTTTATTTCATCAATATAATCTGCTTTGATGTTGTGTTTTCCTGCTAAAGTAAAAGCATCTGACATCAACTTTGTAAGCGGATTTTTCTTATCAATATCGTAATAAGAGCAGTGAATACGAGCATTAAACTGAGGTACATCAATGTCAAACCAACAATCATTTACTGGTTTCTCCTCAAAATACGAAGTATCTTGTACAATTTGAGCATATTTTGGGTAATCAAACGTAAAAGAACAATAATTTTTATCAAAAGGCTGATACGCTTTTTCTGGATAAATTACCCTTGGAAAACCTCTCGGTTTGGGTGTATAAACGGTATCATTTCCACAAGCAATTAGAAAAAAAATAAGGCTTATTAGCAAAAAGTATATTGATGTATTTTTCATAAAATGTATTTTATATTTTTCGCAAAAATAGGTTATTTTGAGCGAAATTTTAGCTTTTTATATAGTTGCGATTAATCTATTTCTTTCTTTTACAAAATTCAAACTCGGAAACTCTCTTTCCAAAGTATCTATTTTTGACAATGTATTTTTTACAAAATTTTGATAATCAGTAGATTGTGTATAAAATGGTCTGTGCAACGAAGCGGTAACGATGCGTTCAATACGCTCTGTCAAAATTTGTGTATTGTCAGAAAAATATGTTTTTTGAAAAAAATCCCAAATATAATCCGCCGCTTGTGGTGTAGGATGCGTCATATCTGTTCCATAAAAACGATAATCTCGAAGGTCGTCCATCATAATTTCGTAAGCAGGAAAATAATGGACAAAATCTAAACGTTTACAAAGCTGTTCACTTGCCAAAATCAAAGTTGCTTTACTTCGCTGATTTTCCATTATACCTTCACGCAAATGCCGAATCGGACTGACGCTCAAAATCACTTCTAACTCAGGATTTTTAATTTTTAGACTGGTCAAAATATTTTCCATAGTAGCAGTTATTCTTTCTAAATCCAATCGTTTTTTTTCAAATTCGTGATTCGGTACTTTATGACAATTCGCTACGATTTTATCAGTTTTTTTATAAATAAAAACATTCGCAGAACCAAGCGTGATTATAATTTTTTTGGTCGTTTTAAAAAATGCTCTTGCGGTCAAAAGCTGTGAATTTATACCTTCGAGTGTTTCTTCGGGTGACATTTTAGAAAAATGCCCGTGATGTGCAAAACTATGCCAAAATTCCCCTTGCTGAAAAATATCTTCTGCGGTAAAGAGTTGATTTTCAATTAATTGTGATAAACATTCCGTTATCGAAATCGGATTGTAACCAATACCAAAAGGATTTATAAAAGTAGGGAATTTACTATTTTCGAGCCTCTGACCTATATTTTCAGCAAAACAAGATCCTACACAAAGCAAAGGCGAACTGTGCGAAATATCAATCTTTGATTTTTCTAAAGGCAATAAAGTACGAAAATTCATAGTTTTTTAAGTATTTATAAAATTAGTACAGCTCTTATTTTTTCATTCTTAATTTTTCATTGTAAATCAACAGCTTCTACCTCCAATCCTTTCTTTTTCAATAAATTTATCACTCCTTTTTTTCCTGCCAAATGCCCTGCGCCGACTGCTACAAACGTTGGTTTTTCATTTATCAAATCAAATATTCGCTCAGACATTAGTACATTTCTATCATAAACCAAAGGTTTTCGCAACTTGCCCATACTTCCTTTTGCGTGATGGTAAAGTGCTAAAATATCCATTTTTTCATACAAAAAAGCCGTTTTTCGATATTCTTTGCTTTGTTTTCCTATATTTTTAACCGCATCTGAAAGTTGTTTGCACTGAAAAGGAAGTGGTATTTTCTTAAAAATCTCCATTTGCTCGGCTACACTTTCTATACCAATACAAGGCTTTTGTGCGCTTATCGCAAACTGCCAAAGCATATCATCTATACGATATTCTCCTTTACTTGCAATTGCTTTTGTAGCGAAAAAATTACTAATGACCATTGGGCAAAAACGTTCTATTTGAGCGTATTCCATACCTAATATTTTTCCTATATTTCTTTTTATTTTAAGGATTTTTTTTACTTCAAAATAATCTGCAAGTGTTTTTTCATCAGGTAAAAACAACGCTTCATTGGGCAGTTCATTTAGTTCTCCGATGACTGTTTCGGCAGCAAAAATAGTCGTTTCATTGATATAAGTCGCAACCTTTTCCATTAGTGAAATCGCACGCTCGTCCCAAACGTGCATTGTCCCAAAAAGGTACGAAGACGTTTCATTTTGGCTATTGGTTACTTTCCAAAGAAGTGTATTTTTCGTAGGCATTTTATCATAAAATAAGTAAAAATATAAATAGAAACACAAAAAACGCTTATAATTTTGACTTTGCAAAATTATAAGCGTTTTTAATTCCGAACACTTAGCGTTTCGTTATTTTTTTACCAATTCTTTGATTTTTTGCTCCAACTCGTCTTCGTCGCCAGCCACATAGCCAGAGTGACTATATACGATATTTCCTTTTTGGTCGAGTAAAAAAGACTGCGGTACAGAAGGGATATTCAACGCACGCTGCAAATCCTGATTGACATCAGAAAGTATCGTAAATTTCCAACCTTTTTGCTCCACCATCGGCTTCACTTTTGCCAAAGCACGAGCGTCATCTATCGTAACAGCAACGAGTTCTACGGCATAATCTTTTTGCCATTCCTCATAGACTTCCGAGATAGCGTCCAACTCTTTTTTACAAGGAGAGCACCAAGTTGCCCAAAAACTTACAATAGTGATTTTCCCTTTTTTACCGACTTCTTGAATATTCAAAGTCTTGCCGTCTAATGTTTTCACATCAATTGCGGGTAATGTTTTTTGTCCAAAAAGGCTTCCTGCGAGAAAAATAGATAATACAAATACTGAAAAACGAATAGATTTCATATGATTTTGTTGATTTTGATTGTTTATTTAGCTATAACGCTAAGGCTACAAGATTAGTGCAATGAATAGCAGTTTTTAACGAAGGATTAACCAAAAGTTTCATTTCCTTTTCGGCAAGGGTCAGGACGCTACTACAAATTATAAGATTTTCTCCTTTTACTACCATCTTCTCTTTTTGGTGCTTGACGAGGCATTTGTCGAAAAAATTGTTCAAATAAATCGCTTCCAAAAGGATTTTGTATGCTTGGGTTTTGCGGTTTTATGCGCTCATTTTCTTCCATTGCAGCAGCTTCGTCATCATCTTCGTCGCTTGCTTCCCTCACTTTTATTTTTACTTCTTCTGTTTTTAGTGTTTCTGTTTTTAATCTTACACTTGAAGACGCAATAATAAAATCACCCGTTTTTTTAGGCACCAATACATACGTATAAGTCATTTTTCGCAATATTTTACCATTGGTAATGCTCATTTCAGAGTATTGATTGGGCCCTTCGACTATGGTAAAATTTGTAAAATCTGGTGCTTGAAACTGCGCATTATCCGCATTTTCTAAAATAAATTCTACCTTGAATTTTGTGTTGGTATTTACCGTAGTTTTGCTCGCTTTGACGCTAAATTTTGCTTCTTGCGCATAAGTTGCGAATGAAAAAAGCAACGTCGCCCAAAGGAAAAAAAGTTTTTTCATTGTAAAAAAAATTTAAGTTGTTAAAAAATAACTGAATTTAATACAAATCACAAAATTAGATATTTTTTCGTTTTAAACACAGACCATTAAAAGATATTTAACATTTATTAAGCAATAAAATAAAAACATTTACAGGTTTTGTATTGAAGTATTTTAGAAAAAAACATCTCATTGTTTTTTTAATATCGTTTCGTCACTTAGTTTTCAATCCGTTCCCAGATAATAAATCTCAGAAATATCATCTACTAAAATATTTCCGTTGTAAAAGTTTTTTCTATCTTTAAAATCTACTTCGAGCATGATGCGAGCGCAAGGTTGTTTTGGCGTAAATGTGAACTCATAAAGTTGCCAGTCTGTATGGTTTACCAATTTGGTATTTCCTAATTCTTCAATTTTATCGTGTTCTTTGTCTATCGCCCAAACACGCAATACACAAGGTTCATTATAGTTTGCTATCATTCCTGTTGTATAAGATCTTGATATATAAGTATCAGATTTTGCTAACCAAATCCCAAAACCGTAAGATTTTCCTGCACCTAAAATATCGGATAATTTTTGACATACAGCTTCCTTTGTCCCATTGTCACGTACGACCATTCCTAAATAGGTCTTTCCATGATATGCAGGTTTTTCACAATCAAATGCTCCTGGTTGTGTATCAGGTTCTGACATTCCAAAGGAACCAACACTTTCCCATTCTTTGGGTGCAACACTTGCTCCTGGATTATCTTCAAATGAAGAATTTTTTAAAAAAATGTCTTTCATCGTTTCTACCCTTTGACAAAAAGTAGTAATTGCAGCAGAGCAAAAAAGTAAAAATAAAATTTGTTTTTTCATTGTAAAATTAAGTTTTAGAGTTAAGCTTTAAATACACTCCATTCGTCCAACCAAAACCATCTTGATTGGGATACTCTCCACCGCCAGCCGTTGTTTCTTTATCCACAACGTTATATTTTTCCATCATTTTCCCAGTTTCTAAAAATATTTTTTCATTGATAATCAGCCAATTAGCTTTTATTTTTTCAGCTAAATCATAAAATTTATAATTATTCAAACCTTTGTAAGTCATCCATTGCAGCGGAGCCCAACCATTCGGAGCGTCCCATTGTTGCCCAGTTTTTTCGAGTGTCGTCACCACGCCACCTTCTTGCAAAAACTCCTTTTCTATACAAATCGCCACGGCTTCCGCTTGTTTTTTTTTCGCCAAATTAAAAAACAAAGGAAACATTGCCGCCAAAGTCAGTTTATCATTAGGCATTTGTTTTTTCAAATGATAATCCGTAAAGAATTGCAACTCTTCACTCCAACAATAACGTAAAATCGCACTTTTTCGTTGTTTAATTTGCGCTTGCATTTTCTTTATTTTTGAAATATCATCAGCATTGATTCCATAAATTTCAAGTAAAGTTTGTTCCAAATGCAACAATAAACAATTCAAATCTACGGGAACTATATCAGTCGTTTCGATAGTTGAAATATCGTGACTTTTAGCAAACCAACGGCTACTAAAATCCCAGCCAGATTCCGCTGCTGCTCGTATATTTTTGTACAAATCGTTTGCATTTTGGCTCGACTTTCCCGCCAATTCTACATCTTCTATATACGATTCGGGACGAGGTGTACTTTCACTATCCCAATAGCGATTTAAAACTTGTTTATTCGGCATCAACACAACTCTATTAATCTCTTTTTGCTCATCACTAAGTTGCGCAGAACCATTCATCCAAAAAGCATATTCCTTTTCGAGTTGTGGTAAAAATTGTTGTAAAACTTTTTTTCCTTTTTCTTCTGCTAATAATTTTACCATCAAAGAAAAAAACGGAGGTTGCGAACGACCCAAGTAATATGTTCTATTTCCGTTAGGTATAAATCCCAGATTATCAATAAGATATGCGAAATTGGAAACCATATTTTCGATTTCGTCAATCTTTTTCGACACTTGCAAACCAAGCATCGTAAAATAAGAATCCCAATAATAAATTTCTCGAAAACGTCCACCAGGCACAATATAAG
>JANMGN010000338.1:0-1859 GCA_031374645.1 Chitinophagales bacterium
ATATTGTGCTTTTTTTGCAGATGAAGATTTGGCTATCGGAGCATTTAACCGTGCTGTAAATATTGAGGTAGAAGATTTTTTAGAAAAAATAAACAGCGTCGCAAATAGCTTTGAAAATACTAATTTAAAGCCTACCTGTAAATATGAATTCTCTATTTTTTATCAAGAGAAATGGCATTTTTTTACTTGGAAAAAGCATATTTTAGCTGAATTTGAAGCAAAAAACAAAGTTTTATTAGATGTAGATATTTTAAATGAAAAAGTATTAAAAGCAATATTGGGTATAGAAGATATAAGGAAAGATGAACGAATTTTGTACGTAGAAGGCGCAAAAGGAACCGCTGCACTCGAAAAAATTTGTACAGAAGGAGCTGCCAAAATTGCATTTTCACTTTACCCAGTTGCAATAGAAGATTTGATGGCAGTATCAGATGATGACGGTACGATGCCTCCCAAATCTACCTTTTTTGAGCCTCGTATGAAAAATGGAATAATGATACAAGGATTGCCCATAAAATAACTTTATCCGAGAATATTGGCATTTGGTAGAAAAAACAAACAGTCCATCTAAAAACAAAGCCTTCTTTAATACTATCAGATTAGTTTTCTTCGTTTAAAAGGCATACTTTTGCGATTATTAAATATTTGTTAAAAATGAATTTTTACGTGTAATATTTGTTGATTAAGTTTAACTCGCATATTATTTATTGCTTTTACTAAAATCCTCTTTATAAATTATGACAATGACAATGAAAAAAACAGTGCTTTTTTGCGGCATACTTGCTGTAGCAGCATTATTATTCGGCAAAAAAATATTTCCTTTTGGTAATGGCGACCCTAAAGAAAAAGAAGCGTTGATAGTGCAAACTTTGATTAGTGGCCTGGCGACTTTACACTACAGCCCCAAAACGATTGACGATAATTTTTCAAAAGAGGTATATAAGGTATATATAGACCGTTTGGATGGCGCACGTCGTTTTCTTACTCAAGAAGATGTCAATCAATTGAAAAAATACGAACTTTTGATTGATGACGAAACAAATAACGGCAGCTACCAATTATTTGACCTTTCGACGGATTTGTTTGATAAATCTTTAACCAAAACTCAAGGTTACTACCGTGAGATTTTAGCGCAACCTATTGATTTTTCTAAAGATGAAAGCATAGAATTAGACGGAGAAAAACGTGGTTTTGCTAAAAATGATAGCGAATTGTATGAGTATTGGAAACGCTTGATGAAGTACGAGGTTTTAAATAAATTGGTGGATAAAGAAGAGGCGCAAGATAAAGAAACAGACAAAGCCAAAGCTAAAAAAACGCCTACTGAGTTAGAAATTGCTGCACGTAAAGATGTTTTAAAAACTTTTGACGATTGGTATAAACGTATGGCAAAACAAAACCGTATGGATAAATTGAGCGATTATTTAAACTGTATCACAACCGTTTATGATCCGCATACTGGTTATTTTGAGCCAAAAGACAAAGAGAAATTTGATCAAGAAATGGCTGGTAGCTTTGAAGGTATTGGCGCACGTTTGCAAGCAGATGGCGACTATATCAAGGTAAGCGAAGTAATGCCTGGTGGTCCAGCTTGGCAACAAAAAGAGTTGGAAGCAGACGATGTTATCCAAAAAGTAGCACAAGGTAGCGCAGACCCTGTGGACATAGCAGGTATGGATATGGATGATGTTGTGAAAATGATTAAGGGCAAAAAAGATACGGAAGTCCGTTTGACAGTCAAACGAAAAGACGGTAAAATGAAGGTTATCAAAATCATCCGTGACAAAGTAGTTATGGAAGAAACTTTTGCTAAGTCGTTGATTATGAACACCAAAGAAGGCAAAGAAAAAATTGGGTAT
>JANMGN010000041.1:0-4532 GCA_031374645.1 Chitinophagales bacterium
GGCTCATATTGGACAAAAACTGTTGTTTTGCCTTCACTGCATTTTCGGCGATAAGCGTAGCATTTTTGGCAACGTGCATCGCTTGTTCAGCTCGAAGCTGTGCTTCCTCGGCTGTTTTGGCAGCTAATTCGGCAATTTTTCGAGCTTTATCCAGTTCTTCTGAAATACTTTTTTGTTCTGAAATATCTCTTGCATTTGTTATTTTTGTTTCTTCTTTTTCTTTATTCTGAAAAATCAATTCAATATCCGCTATACCCAATTCGGCAGCTCTTTTCTGTTTTTCATCGTCTTGAAAAGCCATTTTTTTGTTCGCAAGCACCAAATCCGCAGTTAGTTTTAGGTTAGTTTTTACTTTTTCATTTCTTGCCAATACTTGTTCTGTCACTTCGGTAAAAACGACCGTTACGCCATCAACTACTCCTTTTTCGTTCCTAAAAGGCTGGTAAATACAGTTGAAAAAAAGGATACTTTCCGCTTCGTTTTTGGCTTTGGCGAGACTGACTTTATGTTCATTTATAAAAAAAGGAGTACCCGTAGCCACCACATTGTCCAAAACTTCTTTGATACCTTGATTTTTTAGTTCTGGAAAAACATCAAAAAAATCTTTACCTACAATTGCACGCTCTCTTTGAAGCACTTGTAAGTAAAAATCATTGGCAAAAGCTAAGGTATAATTTTGACCTTTGAAAATACAAATCGCCATTGGCATTTGCATCAATACATCTGATTGTACTATTTCTGGCATTTTTTTTATTTAAATTTCTTCAATCGAGTTTCGTTTTTTGTCTTTCAATTGTTTGAAATGCGATGGCGAAAGTCCCGTCATTTTTTTAAATTGATTGGATAAATGCGCCACGCTACTGTAATTCATTTTGTAAGCAATTTCGGTAATGTTAAGTTCTCCGTATAATATCAATTCTTTGATGCGTTCTATTTTATGCGCAATAATAAACTGTTCGATGGTCGTACCTTGTACTTCTGAAAATAAATTTGCCATGTAAGTATAATCAAAACCAAGCGTTTTGCTCAAAAAATGCGAAAAATTAGTACTTATCGGGTCTTCGGTATGATGCACCATTTGAACGACCACATTTTTGATACGCTCAATCAGAATAGCACGTTTGTTGTCCATGAGTTCAAGACCGACTTCTGCAAGCGCAATTTTGAGTTGCGTGCGCAAATCAGGCGTAATATCTTCCATGATTTCGACTTCTCCCAAATCGACGACAATAAAGTGTAAGCCCAAATTTTTTAAAGCGGCTTTCACTACTATTTTGCAGCGGTTACTGACCATGTATTTGATGTATATTTTCAAGTCGTTTTCTGTTTGTTACCTCGCAATTTGGTAGGTTTGGTATGTTGCGAACAAAGATGCTATACTTTGAGTTAGATTACGTTACGGAATAAAAAAAATAGTTACACAATTCACACTTTTGCTTTTTTTTATTCAAAAAATATTAAAACATAGTGTTTTTAATCCTAAAAAAACAAAAAAAACGGAATGGATACGCATATCTATTCCGTAAAATAAAGTATAAAACATTTTGGTTTTTGGCGTTATACGAGATTTATTGTACTTTCACAATCAGTGTTCCATCTTCTTTGAAAGCCACTTCTTTTTTGCGTTTTCCTTTTTTCAGGTCAGCTTCATAAAGCAAACCTTGTTTGGTCGTTTCTGTTTTATATACGTCACGCACTATCCAACTGCCGTAAAGCGTTTGGATAGCATCAGAAACAGCCACAGGTAAGTCATAGTTGCTGATGATAGTTTCTGTACCAAACCAAGTACCGTAATTGGAAAAGTTAGCGGTACAGTTGCGCTCATCTAACATAAATTCTGCTGCCCATCTTTTTGTGCCTTCCTGCTCCCAATTTACTTTGTAGGCATTTGGGTACATTTTCAAAAATGCTTTTTCGACAATTGTAGGTGGTTTCGCTGCAAAAACACAAAGGCTCACAAGCGCAAGAAGGAATACTAATAGTAATTTTTTCATTTTAATATTTTTAAAAATTGTGATAAAAAATTTGATGGAGGTAAAACCTACTTATTCAGTGTGATTATTTTTCATTTTTTTACACTTTCGGTTTTCTTCTTTTTATAAATGGAATCCGAGAAACGGTCGGGACTATGTCGCCCAGTAAAAATCCTAAGGGTTTCATTACTTCTATATGGTCAAAAATAACTTTTGCAATTGCAGTCAAAGGAATGGCTAAAAACATTCCCGAAAAGCCCCATAAAGCACCACCTACTACAACTACAATTACCGAAATTAAGGCATTAATTTGAACTTTTGAAGCTACGACATTAGGAGAAATTATGTTATTGTCAATAAACTGAATAACCAAATAACCGATTAATATAAAAAGCGTATATTCGGGAGATTTGGTTGCAAGCGCAATCAAAATAGGTAACAAAACGGCAATAAGATTACCAACATAAGGTATAATATTCATAATTGCTCCAATAATGCCTAATAAAATAGCGTATTGAATACCCAAAATCAATAAAACGGCACTGTTCAAGACAGCAACCATAATTGCTTCTATCAATAAGCCAACAAGATAACTCTGTATGATGCCTTTCGTTTCGCTAAGTACTTGACTGACTTCTTGCTGTTCTGATTTACCAAAAAGCTGATGAATAAAGGACATCAAAAGCGTTTTGTAGAGCAAAATCATAAAAATATATACTGGTATCAAGAGTAACACAACCACAATATCGCCTGTGTTTAAGATAGTACGGCCTATAAAAGCGGAGCTGTCTTGTAACAACGAAGCGTTTTTTTCCGTAATCCAAGTATTTATTTTAGTGGTGCTGATGTTCAGATTTATCGAAAACCAATCTACAAACTGCTCCAATAATTGGTTGAAATTTTTGATTAATGCAGGAAAAGCATCGCTAAACTGAAATATTTGAGAGGATAATAAGACAAATAAAAAAATAGTTACCAACATCAATAATCCTAAGACCAAAGAAATAGCGAGGACTTTGTTTATTTTTTTTCTGACCAAAAAATCCACCGAAGGACTTAGCACAATCGCAAAAATTGTAGCATAGATTATAGGCACAAAAATATCTTGTGCCAAAAATAATACCTCAAAAAACACAAATAAGCCAATTACAATAAGGGAAGCTTTTGCATAAAAAGGGAGTTTGATAGTTTCGTTCATTTTTTAAAAATTAAGGAATAGGCATATTTAGCGAATGATTTGATGCGTTCGATATGCTCCGCCACAACGCCCGTCACACCGAATTGTAACAGCGATCCCAAAAATGCTTTCAAAGGATTTTCGGTATCTCCAACACTTATTTTTTTGCTAAAATAACCCGCCACCAATGCGAATAAAGCATTGAGCAAATCATCTTTAACGTCGGGTGCGTGCAAAATTTCGTGTAGTGTATTTCTCAAAAAATTAATCGGCTTCAGATTTTCATGGACGTTGCTCAATTCTTTTTTCAGCAGCTGTATCTCTTCTTTTTGCTGATTTTCGAGCAGAAGAATAGTCGCTTTTAAGTCTTCTAAGGGTGTATTTTTTTTCATTTTTTAGTCCAATACTTGCGAAATAATAGCGTTATTAAAATAAACTTTCAGCCAATTGTACCTAAAAAAATATAATATTGCTGCCAAAGTAGCATAGAACAACGCCAAAACCAAAAAGCCAAAATAAACCTTTCCGAGCAACTCGCCTAACCAAAGCGCAAACGCAATATTGATGCAAAAAATAAACATCGTGAGGAAGAAAAAAACCACAGTACCAGACGCAAATTGCGACGCAACGCTTGCCGATTTATCCAAAGTATGGAGTTTCAATAACTCCACACTTGTCTTTGCGTAAGCCTCTGCACTATCCAATAATGGTTTTATAAAAGTTGTTTCAGTTTCCACTGTACCCTATTTTAGCTTAATTGTGAATCAATTTCTTTTTTACCTTCCTCATAAAATGCTACTGCTTCCGCTTTGGCGATCGCTGCTTTACCAGCCAATATCGTTACGATTTCATTCAGTTTGAGCTTTACTTCGTCCAGTGTAGCAACGCTTTTCTTTGAGATTTTACCTCTCAAATCGCTACCTTTTTCAGGTGCGAGCAATACGCCAGCCAAAAAACCTATACCAACGCCTGCCGCTATACTTCCTATTACTTTTACCTTGTTCATAATATATTATTTTAGAATTTAAAAAATTAAATTAGGTTTCTAAATCGGTCTTCCACCCTGAATCACACGAAGTAAAATAGAAATAACCGCAATGACAAGTAAAATGTGGATAATCCCACCTGCATTGTATCCTACGAATCCGATTGCCCAAAAGATGATTAATATCACCGCAATAGCATAAAGTAAATTGCCCATTTTTTTTTGATTTTTGATTGTGAATTAATTTTCACTCTGCAAAGATGCGACACCTCAACACAAGAAGTATTGTGTAATTTTTGATATAAATTGTATAATTCTCACTTTATGTACCAAAAAGACACGTATATAGTCTTATAACCATCAAATTTTTGAGTTATTATAAAAAAATGTATCAATA
>JANMGN010000045.1:0-2089 GCA_031374645.1 Chitinophagales bacterium
CGCTCATAGTAAAGTTTTGAGTGGTAAAGCTACTCATTTTTTTGTTTTGATTCTGTATGGTTTTTTTAAAAATTTGTTGAATTGGTCAAAAGAAATTAAATTATATTTGCAGCACAAAAACAATACTATTATGTCAATTTCAGATTTATTTGATAGCGAATTTAAAGCTCGAAATAAAGGTCATTTTTCGGCTATTGTGCGTGTTGCTACTGCCGATGGTGATTTAAGCCAAGAAGAAAAAGAATTTTTAAACAAGTTAGCGGTTCAGTTAGAAATTTCTGCATCGGAGTATGAAGAAATATTAGAGAATCCATTAAAATACCCAATTAATCCACCTTATTTACACACACAACGTTTAGAGCGTTTGTATGATTTGTCGAGAATGGTATATGCCGATCATGTTTTGGGACCAAAACAAAAAGAGATATTAAATAAATTTGCTTTGGCTCTAGGTTTTACACCTGCCAATGTTCCTTTGATTGTAGAAAAAGCGATGTCATTGCTCATTTTGCACGTAGATTTAGATACGTTCATGTATGAAATGACCCATATGAATAAATAATAAAAAAAGGTACTATCAATAACCCAACCGCCATTCATGTCTTGTCCTAAAATAGGTTTACATAAAATGTAAATTTATGATTAAAGACAAACAAAGATTTTCGCTAACTCCAATGTATTATTCAATAGAATTTAAGCAGATGGTTTGCGAACATTATTTAAGAGGAAACAAAACCAAAGAAGAAATTAGAAACGAATTTGGTATAAAAGGTAAATCAACTTTATTATATTGGCTACGTCAATTGGGTTATAATGAACCCAAATCCAAGACCAAGACTGAACTCCCATTTATGGCAAAATCAAAAAAAGAGACTTCTAAGAGTCTTGAAAAAGAGAATGAAGACTTAAAGCTCCAGCTAGAGATGTACAAAAGAATGATAGCTATAGCTGAGCAAGAGTTTAAGATTTCTATTGTAAAAAAGTCAGATACCAAGTAATCCAAGAGATGAAAGACAATAATCCGAAAGTAAGCCTGGTGAGGTTTTGTCGGTTACTTGGTCTTACAAGACAATCGTATTATCAACATTTTTGGCAAGATGAATTAGTTTCTATCGAACAAGAACTGGTGTTGCAGCGAGTTTTGGAAATTAGACAAAATCATAGACATATCGGAACGAGAAAACTTTATGAAATGCTTCAACCATTTATTTTATCACATCAAATAAAAATGGGTAGAGATGCTTTATTTGATTTACTAGCCGCTAACTGTCTTTTAGTGAGGCGTAAAAAGAGAAAAGTAGCTACAACAAATTCCTATCATCGATTTAAAAAGTATCCCAACTTGATTAGAGATTTAGTGCCACAACACCCAAATCAATTATGGGTTAGTGACATTACTTATTGGCGAACAACAAACGGATTTGTTTATATAAGTTTTATTACAGATGCTTATTCTAAGAAGATTGTGGGTCATCATGTAGCCCAAACCATGGAAGCTGTAGAGACCATAGAAGCGTTGAAAATGGCAATCTCTGGCTTTTTGAAAGAGCCAGATTCTCATTTCCAACTCACGCATCACTCAGATAGAGGAATGCAATATTGTAGCGAACTATATGTGAAATTATTAAAGAAAAATAACATTAGTATCAGTATGACAGAAAGTGGCGATCCTCTTGAAAATGCCATTGCAGAAAGGGTAAATGGAATTATAAAAGAAGAATACTTAAATGATTATTCGATAGATAATATCATACAAGCAAAAGAATTATTATCAGCAGTTGTCAATTTATATAATAATGAAAGACCACATCAAAGTATCGGATATTTAAAGCCAAATAATGTTCATCAAAATAATATTAAAACTGAAAAACTATGGAAAAATTATTATCAAAAAAACACTATAATTGTAAACCAATTACAGGATTAAGAAACAACTGTAAATCCATTCCAGGATTTAATTAAAAACTGTAGACTTTTTTTAGGACGATACAACTACGTTGAAGCGTTTTTTGTATAGCGAACTCAAAACCCCACTGAGTTTTCGGCACTTCCTCTCTAGCCCCGATCGTAGTGGCATCCTCCGATGGAC
>JANMGN010000466.1:0-18948 GCA_031374645.1 Chitinophagales bacterium
TTATTGGGCGGAAAAGACGAAAAAACAGTTGGCGAAAAAATCGCTATTATGTCGGGCTTTCATGTAAAAAATGCTTGTGGCGAATACAACCTAAATCAATCGGCTTCGGTCGTTCGTCAAGCCACACTTGTGATTGCGCATGACACTGGTTTAATGCACATTGCAGCCGCTTTTCAAAAAAATATTGTTTCAATTTGGGGCAATACTATTCCAGAGTTTGGAATGTTTCCTTATTTTTCAAAAGACTTAGGAAATAATATTTCGATACAAGTCAAAGATTTACCTTGCCGACCTTGCTCCAAAATTGGTCATGACAGCTGCCCTAAAAAACATTTCAACTGTATGAATAATATAGATGTGAATGAGATTGCTGAAATAATCGAAAAATTTTGGACAGTTTAATTCCCAAGATTGACAATGCTGTATTATCTTTGCAAAAATTCAGACTAAACATTTAAGTATTATGGCAGTAAAATACAAAAGAATTTTATTAAAGTTAAGCGGAGAATCCTTGATGGGCGACCAAAAATTTGGTATCGAAGCGTCTATGTTGCGTCATTATGCGGAGCAGATTAAGCAACTCATTGATTTAGGTATCGAAGTAGCCGTGGTTATAGGCGGTGGCAATATTTTCAGAGGTCTTTCGGCTGAAAAATCAGGTATCGAACGAGTACAAGGCGATTATATGGGCATGATGGCGACCGTTATCAACGGAATGGCAATTCAGAGCGCACTCGAAACGGTAGGTTTGCATACAAGACTGATTTCGGCTATCGAAATGAAAGAAATTGCAGAACCTTATATTCGTCGTCGAGCGATTAGACATTTGGAAAAACAACGTGTCGTAATTTTCGCAGCAGGAACAGGCTCTCCTTATTTTACGACTGATTCGGCAGCCGCTTTGCGTGCCAATGAAATAAAAGCAGATGTTATTTTGAAAGGTACTCGTGTAGATGGAATTTATACTGCCGATCCAGAAAAAGATCCGACTGCCACAAAATATGAAACGATTTCTTTTACAGATGTCATTGCAAAAGGCTTAAATGTGATGGATATGACCGCTTTCACGCTTTGTCAAGAAAACAATTTACCTATCATCGTTTTTGATATTAATAACGCTGAAAATTTGATGAAAATCGTAAAAGGCGAAAATGTAGGAACACTCGTTAAAGGATAATACTGACCTCTCCCAACCTCTCCAAAGGAGAGGAGCAAAAAAGGAAGGGACTTATTGAATTGAGCCTTGTTATAGTTTTTTCTTAAAAAACTGTATTCATCTTCTGTATTTTTATGATTAAAATAAAAAATTTAATACATCAATACGGCGAAAATAATACGCTATGTTTTCCTGATTTTTCTTGTGAAAAAGGCGAACAGATGCTCATTATTGGACAATCTGGTTGTGGAAAAACAACTTTATTGCAACTTCTCGGAGGCATTTTGCAAGTACAAAAAGGCGAAATTTGTGTAAATAATATCTTTATTCATACCCTAAAAAATAGTGCCTTAGATAAATTTCGAGGACAAAATATAGGTTTTATTTTACAACAACATCACTTTTTAGCAGCTTTAAATGTAGAGGAAAATCTTTTATTGGCACAAAATTTAGCTGGCGTAAAAGAAGATAAAAAAGCAATAACTATATTTTTAGAAAGGTTAAATATTGCGCATAAAGCAAAAGAAAAGCCGAATAAACTTAGCCAAGGAGAGCAACAAAGAGTGGCTGTTGCAAGAGCTTTAATTCATCAGCCCAAATTGATTTTAGCAGATGAGCCAACTTCTGCACTTGATGATAATAATTGCAAACAAGTAATTGTGCTTCTTCAGGAGCAAGCAAAAATAAATGATACGACACTATTAATTGTCACGCACGACAATCGATTGAAAGACGATTTTCAAGGAAAAACTTTATTTCTTTAAAAATCGCCTTCAAAAATTCGACTGTACAATACACCTACACCGCCACACCATACTCTCTCAATGCTGCATTAAGCGAAGTTTTTTTATCTGTACTTTCTGTTCTTTTTCCAATAATTAAAGCACAATTTACTTGAAACTCGCCTGCGGGAAATTGTTTTGCATAGCTCCCAGGTATCACAACTGAGCGTGCGGGTACTCTACCTCGATAGGTCACAGGAGTTTCTCCCGTAACATCAATAATATGCGTAGATTGTGTAATGCAAACATTTGCACCCAAAACACACTCACGTTCTACGACTACGCCTTCCACTACAATACAGCGAGAACCAATAAAACAATCGTCTTCGATAATCGTCGGAGTAGCTTGTGCAGGTTCTAAAACGCCACCGATACCAACGCCTCCGCTAAGATGAACATTGCTACCGATTTGAGCGCAAGAACCAACCGTTGCCCAAGTATCTACCATCGTATTACTACCTACATAAGCGCCAATATTAACATAACTTGGCATCAAAATCACGCCTTTTTCCATAAAAGCACCGTAGCGAGCCACTGCGTTTGGTACAGCACGAACGCCTTGCGAAGCATAATCTTTTTTCAAAAGCATTTTATCATGGTACTCAAAAATACCAACTTCGATAGTTTCCATTTTTTGTATTGGAAAATATAAAATTACTGCTTTTTTTATCCATTCGTTGGCTTTCCATTTGCTATTGCCAAGTGGTTCTGCGACACGCAAAGTTCCTTTGTCAAGGTGTTCTATAACGGTACGTATAGCTTCTTGTGTTTCAGTTTCGCTCAAAAGGCTACGATTTTCCCATGCTTTTTCAATAATCGCTTGTAAATTTTCCATTTATAATAAAAATTAAGTTGTTTAAAAGATTTCGCAAAGATATATTTTTATAAAAATAAAACGCCTCTATTTCGCTATAAAATAGAGGCGTTTTATTTTAAATAATTGGGCTAAAACTTATCCTGCTTCCGAAACGACTTCGGTTACTTCTGGAACCATACGTTTCAACATTCCTTCAATACCTGTTTTCAACGTTACTGTAGAGGAAGGGCAGCCGCTGCAAGAGCCTTGCAAAATCACAGTTACCACTCCGCTATCAAAAGATTTAAACTCGATATTTCCACCGTCCATTTCCACAGCTGGTTTCACATACGTATCTATTAACTCTTTGATGCGTGTAACCAATTCGCCATCTGCACCTGTATATTGCATTGCACGATTGTCAGCATCGATTTTTGTCATTGCTTCTGTAAAACCGCCATTGACGATTTCTGCGTCACTTTCTACATAAGTTTTTAAAAATTCCTTGGTTTTCAACATAATATCTTCCCAAGCGTAATTAAATTCTTTGGTAATAGTCACAAAATTATTGCAAATATACACGCCTTTTACATAGGGTAACTCAAATAAAGCAGTCGCTAAGGCTGACCACTCTTTTGCTAAACTCGATTCACGAAAATCTGCCGTACCACGAAACAACATTCTATTCGTTACAAATTTTAGTGTTTCTGGATTTGGAGTTTGCTCCGTATATAACATTACTGGACTTTTTACTGCTTCCATCGTTGTATTTATAGTATTAAAAAATTAAACGTTTTTGATTTTCAAAACTCGCCACAAATTTAACGTTTTTACCAATGTAAAAGTTCTTTTTCTTGAAAAGAAAATTCACAAATGTCATTTGATTTACATTTTTACGTTGTAACAATAATTTATGGGCTACTTTTTGTTATTCTTGATAAATGCCTTTACTTTTGCACACTATTACAAAGACGTATGAAACAAGTATTTATTGCCATCTTATTTAGTATTCCTTTTTTTGCAAATGCACAACAAGTCGGAATGTTATACACCAATTGTTCAGAAGTATATGACAAAGGCGATACCACTATATGTATGGAACAAATAGACGATGAGCATCAGTTAATACGCTATTATTTAGGTGGGAAAAATATTTTTTCTAAAAAATATCAAGTAGAAAAAAACGGAAATTATTTTTTTCAGTCAGTAGTAGATGACTTTAATTCGTCCAAAAATGGTGTTGGTTATTATTATTATCAAAATGCACAACTGCAAAAAGTGCTTTATTATGAAAATAATCTACTGATGAATTGTTTATATCAATACGATAAAAATGCCAATCCTTTACCTATCGGAACGCTAAAGAACGGAAATGGTACGCTTTTTACTTACGATGAAAATGGCTTAAATAAACGTATTTTTTACTATAAAAATGGTAAAATAAATAAATTTAGAGCGTTTTTTGCTAAAAAATAAAGTTTTAAATATGAAATTATTTTTTCTTTTTGATATGGATGGTACTATCGTAGATAATATGGATTATCATTTGATAGCTTGGCGTGAGTTTTTAAAGCTGCATGGTATAGAAATGAGTGACGAAGAATTACACTACAAAATGCGTGGTACGATTGAAGAAGGTGTGCGAAGAAATCTTGGCGAACACCTCAGCGATGAGGACGTTGCAATACTTGGTTTTCAAAAAGAACAAATGTACCGTGACCTCTATGCACCACATTTAAAACTAATAGATGGTTTGGAAGATTTTTTTCAAACGGCAAAAAAAAATGACATAAAAATCGCTTTGGTAACAGCTGCCAATATACACAATGTCAATTTTACGCTCGATGGTCTGAATATTCGTTCTTATTTTGATACGATTGTTACAGGAGATGATGTCAAAAATGGAAAACCTGACCCAGAAGGTTTTTTAATTGCAGCAGAGCGATTTGGTGCAAAAGCAAGTGAATGTATCGTTTTTGAAGATAGTATTCACGGCATTCGTGCTGCTGACACTGCCAAAATGCGTACTATTTTGATTGGCGACTTGGTCAAAGATGAAACGATGAAGGATTTTCCTTTTATTTTAAAAAAAATATACGATTATAAAAATATCGAAATTACTAAAGATTTTAAGTAACTACAACCACAATATTTAATAGATATAATGAAATTTGCAACAAAAGTAATACACGCTGGCATAGAGCCAGATCCATCTACGGGTGCAATTATGACCCCGATTTATCAAACTTCTACTTACGTACAAGCTGCGCCTGGCGACCACAAAGGTTTCGAGTATGCACGTACGCAAAATCCAACTCGTGCGGTTTTGGAAAAAAACCTTGCAGCACTTGAAAATGGAACAGATGCCATTTGCTTTGCTTCTGGTTTGGCAGCGATGGATGCTGTGATGAAATTGCTCTCTCCTGGCGACGAAATTATTTCTACCAATGACTTATATGGCGGTTCGTACCGTCAGATGGTACGTGTTTATGGAAAATTTGGCATACAAGCGAAATTCATAGATATGTCTGACGCTAAGGTAGTTGCTGAGGCGATTACAGAAAAAACAAAGCTAATTTGGATAGAAACACCTACGAATCCGATGTTGAATATCGTAGATATTCAAGCTCTTTGTGATGTAGCGAAGGCAAAAGGCGTGATGACTTGTGTAGATAATACGTTTGCTTCGCCTTATTTACAAAACCCTTTGGATATGGGCGCAGACATCGTTTTGCACTCTGCAACAAAATATATTGGTGGTCACTCAGACGTTATTCACGGTTGTGTTATCGTAAAAAATGATGATTTGGCTGCACAATTTCATTTTTTACAAAATGCGACAGGAGCTGTTCCTGGCCCACAAGATTGTTTTTTGATTTTGCGTGGTATCAAAACCTTACATTTGCGAGTAGAACGTGCTTGTCAAAATGCAAAAAAAATTGCTGATTTTTTATTGGCGCATCCGAAAGTAGCAAGTGTGAATTATCCTGGTTTTACGACGCATCCGCAACACGAAATTGCGAAAAAACAAATGCGTGATTTTGGTGCAATGGTTTCTTTTGACCTTCACGCCAACTCTTTTGAGATGGCAGAAAAGGTTTTAACAGGAACTCATTTGTTTAGTTTAGCAGAATCGCTCGGTGGTGTAGAATCATTGATTGGGCATCCTGCAAGTATGACGCACGCTTCGATTCCGAAAGAGGAACGCCTAAAAGTTGGTTTGACAGATAGCCTTATTCGTCTAAGTGTTGGTATCGAAGATGCTGATGATTTGATAGAAGATTTAGAAAAGGCTTTGGCTAAAATATAAAGTAATGAAATGCAAATAACTGATTATCAAAGAGTTATTTGCATTTTTTATTTAAAAAATATTTCTAAAAGCACATTTAAAAATCACGCTCAGTATGAAAATAGTTTGCTTCGGACCCGGTCCTAAATTTAAAGGAGGTATTTCTAATTATAATACTTCGTTGGCGAAATCGCTGGTAGCTTTGCCTGATACGGAGGTACACATTGTTTCTTGGACGCAACAATATCCTGCTATTATTCCACGTGAATTTGTGGACAAAACGAGTAAAACAGATCTTTTGGCGGATACGAGTATTCAAGTAAAATACATTACCAACTATAACAATCCTTTTTCTTGGAACGAAACTGTCCGTTATATTGCTGATTTGAAACCAGATATTGTGATTTTTCAATGGTCGATTGCGGTGCAAGGTTTGCCTTTGGGCTACATGGTTCGGCGTTTAAAAAAGTATAAAAATATAGAAATCGTATTTGATATGCACTTTGTGGTGCAAAAAGAAAATAGCTCGTTGGATAAAAATCTGACCCGCTATGGTGTAGGCAAAGCGAATACTTATATTACACACGCCTACAAAACGGTAGATGAATTAAAAACGCTTTTTCCTACTAAAAAATACAGCGTAACAGAAAATGGAGAACGTTCAAAAAATACTGATAGTCAGACAGTTATAAAATTATATCATCCGATTTATGATATTTTCAAACCAAATCCTGATTTTGATGTAGAAACATTTAAAAGAGAAAATGACTTAAAAAAACACGTTTTTTTATTTTTTGGTTTTATCAGAAAGTACAAAGGTTTGCACAATGCGATTTTAGCATTTGAAAAAGTAGCCGCACAAAGAGATGATGTTTCGCTGGTAATTTGTGGCGAATCGTTTTGGGCAACGCTTGATAATTCTAAATTTTCGACTAAAATAAAGAATTTTTTATTTGGCGCAGCAAAAAAACTTTTTTTGAAACAAAGCGACGATGAGCGTGACTACAATCCGCTTGCACTGATTGAGCAATTGAATTTACAAGAAAAAATTTTGGTAAAAAACGAATTTGTTGCGAATGAAGAAGTACACAAATATTTCCAAATTAGCGATACCGTTTTGTTGTTTTACCTTTACGCCACGCCTTCGGGTGTAGAAAGTTTGACCTATAATTTTAAAATGCCTATTTTAGCAACACGTGTAGGGCATTTTCCCGAAACCATAAAAGATGGTTTTAATGGTTATCTTGCAGAACCCGAAAATACAGATGACATGGCAAAAGTGATGATGCGTTCTATAAATGAGCCTATTCCAAGAGCGAACGTGGAAGAGGCTACAAAATCTATGAGTTGGGTAAATTATGCAAAGGCGATTGTGAATAAATAGTTAAGTAACGTGTGACTAAAATAAAATAATCCATAATTTTTTTAACAAAATATAATTTTAAAACAATGAAGAATACCTTTTTGCACCTTTTTTTGCTTATAAATATAGCTTTTTTTGCTTGTAAAAATACGCCAAAACCAAAAGAAGAAATAGATGTAACAACAGCAGCTCCTGTGGAAACAACGCCAGGAATCGCTACTATTTTTAAAGTAGATAATGCTAAAAGCAGCATTAATTGGGCTGGTTCGAGTTTACATGGTAAGCACAACGGCTTGGTAAATTTGTCTTCGGGCAGAATAAATGTTATAGACGGAAACATCACGACAGGCGATTTTGATATAGATATGGGCGGTTTGAGTGTTTCTGATTTGAAAGGAAAAGAAAAAGAAGAACTTGAAAAACACCTTAAAGAAAGTGATTTTTTTGAAACTACAAAATTTTCTACTGGAAGATTCGTTATTACTAAAGTCGAAAAAGTAAATGGGAATCCGAATGCTACGCATCAAGTTTCTGGAGATTTAACTTTGAAAGGTATTACAAATCCTGTTTCTTTTTTAGCGAACATAAAAATTGCAGAGAATGAAATAGAAGCAACTTCTAATGAGTTTACAATTGATAGAACGAAATGGAAGATCACTTACGAATCTGCTTTGATTGGTGCTATAATTGATAATGCAATTAAAGATGATATTTTATTGAAAATAAAACTGTTTGCAACAAAATAAGTATTTTAAATGATGAAATTAATCAAATTAGTATTGCCTATTTTATTTCTGACTTTTACGATAGTAGAAGCAAATGCTCAAAAAACAACTAAAAAACCAAGTATTTTTGAGAAAATGAAGCAAAAAAGGAAAGCGAAAATAACGCCGCCACCACCACTTGACCCTGAGCCAAAGATAGCAGACGAAAGTCCTATGCCATTTTTTATTGCAAGCCATAGCGAACCAAATTGGAGTATCGAACTTTTGCAAGGAATGGATGCTTCTTTGGAAGCAAAAATCTTAGTGGACAATGGCGAAAAGCAATATAAGACGCAGCTTTACAAACAAGTTATTCAGTTTGGCGATTCTTTTCGAGAGGTTTATGCGAGTAAATCAGGCGAAAAAGATGGAAATACTTATGAGGTACAGCTAATAGATGGTGTTTGCTCAAATGAAAATCAAGAATTGAATGATGCTCGTATTATCTTGAGAATCAATAACTTATCTTACGAAGGTTGCGGTAATCACGCCAAAAATATGCAAATGGAACTCAGTGGAAAATTTATTGTAGTAGCTGTAAATAATATAAAAACAGATAAGACCAATAGTGTAGATATAGACATTTTTAGAAATAAAATCAGCGCAAATATGGGTTGCAATACGATGTTTGGCAATTTTTTTGCCAACAAAGGCAAAATAAAACCTCCCATTTTAGCAGCGACACGTATGGCATGCAACGATATGAAACTTGAAGATGATTTTGGAGCAGCGATACAAAAAATCCGTACTTATGTAAGTAGCGATTATGGTATTTTTTTCTTAGATGAAAATAAAAAAAGAATAGTAGAACTCAAACGTTTGTAAAAAAAGCGACCAAATATTTGGTCGCTTTTTTTGTTAAAAACCTTCAAGCAATTCGTTTCCTATCTCGTCGTGCGTTTGCTTTTTAGGTTTATAATTTTTAGGTAGCACAAAAGGTTTAGATTTTTCTTTATTTTTTCCTTCATTTTTTTGAGAAGAAGGCGTAGCAATTTTATCTGTTTTGAAAAGCATTTTTTCCTGTAATTGAAAATCTTTACCTGCCATAGCAGCGTTTAGCTTAGTCTGAATATCTCGTTTTTGCGTTTGCGAACGCTCAAATTCAGCCTTTACATAAGTTTTTGCTTGCTCTATTTCGTACTTATCAAGTGCGCCTTTCATATTAAAAAACAGATCAAAAAGACCTTCGTCTTCTATGTCTTTTTGTGGAGAAAGCCTTGGGTTAAATACCTTAAAACGATTGATAACTACCTGAGCAGCATTGACTTTTATATTGTAATTTATATCATTTTTAAAAGATTGCGCACCACTTACCATCATATTTAAAGCGTTGTTTCGGATAGTCATTGCGGGCATAAATATCCAACCATTTCTTATTTCAAACCAGTTTTCAAGTGTTGTAAATTTAATATGTTTGAGGTCTTCAATTTTTACAAAGGTCGAAAAATCTTCCAACATTTTAACATTTTTCACTTCTCCGTTTTGGATATTGAGGTAAGCGAAAGTCACAAGTTTTTTATCCAAAAAATTCCCTTGTGCGTCCCACTGTGCATCAAGTACAATTTTAGCATTGAGCGCACCTTTCAGATTGTCACTTGTCAATACTTTTTGTCCAAAGTTTTCACACTGATACAAAAAAGTAGTCGCATCTATTTTATTACAAATAATAGTTGCGTGCAAATCAGCTGCATTTTGTATCGCCAATCTTCCTTTGAGTTGCATATTGCCGCCCATCGTTTCTACGTTGCCTACAAGATTGATGTCATCGTTATTAAATTTGATGTTTCCTACAAAATTTCTACCTGTAATACGCTGATAGTCAAAGGTTTCTATATCTGCTTGAAAATTTCCTTCTAAATATTTATAAAAAGGTTTTTCTGATTTTTTAGCTTTATTTTTTGATGTTGAAGCTGTTTTTTCTTCTGGATTCGTAGAAGGAATTAATTTATTTAGGTCTAATTTGGTGGCGAAAAGTTTTGCATCAAAATTTAGTTTTGTATTTTCTTGTAAAGAATCACTCAATAAAAAAGGTAAAAAATTACGTACATTTCCGTTTATAAGTACCGCATTTTCAAGCCCTTGTATATCCAAATTCTTAATCGAAATACTGTTGTTATCAAACTCAACATCGCCTTTTGAAACGACAATTTGTCCTTGTTTTAGCGTAATATTTACGTTATCCGCAGCGACTTTACCTGACATTTGCACTTTTTCTATGCTTGACGCTTTTTTCATATCGTCTAAAAATCCTTGTATTTTTAAGTCTTGTAAAGTCAAAAAACCACTTCCGTCACTGCTTTTTTCTTGAAATAAGCCATAAACAGATTTCAAAGGCAATTTTCCATCAAGAAAAAAATCAATATAGGGCACATCCAAATTTTTGACACCAAAATGAGCATTGATATTTTGCTCTCCAAAAGACCCTTTAAAATCTGGAATCAAAAAAGTAGAACTTGCATTATTTCTATTCGCACCGTTTGAAAAAGTGGCATTGAAACTAATATTTTCGAGTGCATCAGCGAGTTTTGAGCTTTTTAAGACACCATTATTAAGAGCAACACTTGCGTTAATCTCAGGATTTTGCGTAGCTGTCATCAAACCTTTTACAGTTGCTTGCGAACTGACATTACCGTCGCTTTGGAAATCGCTCAGATAATTCCGTTGTTTTTGTGGCAAAAGTTGTAACAAAGAAGCCAAATTTCCTTTTTTTCCTTCAAAAGTCAAATCAAATTGGGTCGTTTTTTTATTTTTTTGAACTGTCCCGACCACATCAAAAATATTTTTTTCAATCGCCAATTCAAAGTTTTTTATCTGATACAGTTTTTTATCCAAATCAACCTTAATAGCGGTCGTATAACTTATTTCGTTATTAGTCAAAAAAGTATTTGCACCGATGGTCATACTATGCGATTTCAAGTCGGCAGCACTTTTTAAATCAAAATTTTTAGATGAAAATGCACCTTTAAATATAGCATCATTTATAGTAAAATCGAAAATTTGAGCATTGATACTATTTTCATAAGTAATTGCCATATCTTTGATAGTTGCTTTTTCAAGACGAAATGCAACATCACTCTCGCTGCTCGTTTCGCTTACTTTTACCACATCATAATTTGCTTTTCCTGTCTTATTTACTTTCAATAAAAGTGCAGCATTTTCTACCACAACTGCCTCTATATCAATATTTTGTGAAAACAAACTAAACAGATTAAACTTAAAACTAAGCTGCGTGGCCTTAAACATCGGCTTATTATCTGTACCTTGTAACGACACATTTTGTAGGGTAAGCGCAACACTAGGGAAGCTGCGAATCAAAGAAAGCGAAACTTCTTTAGCTTTGAGTTCGTTGGTAAGATTATGGTTAATTTCGGTCAGGACACGGCGACCAATAGCGTTTTCAAATACTATCGCAATCAATATTAGCAAAACAAAGAAGCCAAGCGTTCCGAGGAGAAATCGCTTAAAAAATCTTCTTTTGGTATGTTTGCTAATAATCATTTATTTGTTGCGGAAGTTTATTTATTTTAGAATAAGATAGAGCGAGTAGCAAACGTCTAAATATTAGGTGTTTTATCAAAATAACTTTGATAATTTCAGTGCACCATCTACTAAGATATTGTCTTTTCGGTTTTTCAAAGCTCTTGCATAGGCGTAGTTTCTCATGGATTCGCTAAAGTTTTTCATTTTTTTATTGCAATCGCCCATTAGCACAAAAATTTCTGCATTTTCTGGTTCTTTTGCACGTGCTTTTTCGAGTAAAGCATATGCTTCGGGATACATATCTTTTGCCATTTTTCTTTTAGCACGTTCAATGTAGTGACTTTCGTCATAAAAATTTTCCGCTACACAAACTTGCAGCGAAAGCATAAGGCAGTAAAATAAAATTAAATGTCGTTTCATAGTTTTTTGTATTTGTAGCAAATCTGAACAAATTTAGAAAATAATTCTAAAATTATACAAATTATTGGAGGACAAAAAAAATTAGCAATGTTATTTTTTTAGAGAAACAAAAATAACATTGCTAATGCAAATAAAAAGACAAAATTTTCTTTATTTTCTAATGCTTAAAATGTCTTACGCCTGTCATTACCATTGCTAAACCTACCGAATCGCAGTAGTCAATAGAATCTTTATCTTTTACAGAACCACCTGGCTGCGAAACTGCCGTAATCCCTACTCGGTACGCAATTTCGACACAGTCTGGAAACGGAAAAAATGCCTCGGAAGCCATCACTGCACCATTTAAGTCAAAACCAAACGAGCGAGCTTTATTGATAGCGTGTTGTAAAGAATCTACCCGAGAAGTTTGTCCGCAACCCATGCCTATCATTTGCCCATTTTTTACCAACGCAATTCCGTTGGATTTTAAGTGCTTTACACATTTTATAGCGTACAAAATATCCTTTGCCTCTGAGAGCGTCGGCTCGTGTTTTGTAACTACTTTTAAGTTATCAAAACCTTCTGTTTTTGCATCAGCATCTTGCTCAATCACACCATTCAAAAGACTTCTAAAACTACGTTTTTGAATAGCGAAGTCCTTGATTTTCAGTATAGTACGTTGTTTTTTAGATGACAATAAATCAGCCGCTTCTTTACTAAAATCAGGAGCTATCAATACTTCGTAAAATAGCTTATTTATTTCTTCTGCTGTTTCTAAATCAATCGTTGTATTTGCAATCAAAACACCTCCAAAAGCTGAAACTGGATCGGAAGCCAAAGCACATTTCCAAGCCTCCAAAATAGTCGGACGTGTTGCTACGCCACAATTATTGGTATGTTTTAGAATGGCAAAAGTTGGTTCATCGTTTTTAAATTCATTCATAAAACCAACTGCCGCATCTATATCTACAAGATTATTATAAGAAACTTCTTTCCCACCTAATTTCTCAAAAATCGCATCAAAATCGCCATAAAAAACAGCATTTTGATGTGGATTTTCGCCATAACGAAGCGGTGTAGATTGATGTACACTTTGTTTGAAAACGATGTCGCCACTGCCTTCATTAAAATACGCAAAAATCTTTGCGTCATAGTGCGAAGAAACTTTAAACGCTCTCCGTGCAAATTCTTTTCTATCTTCTAAATCTGTATGTCCGTTTTTTGCTTTCAAAATCGAGTAAAAAAGCTCATATTCATCTTTTGAAGCGATGCAAACTACATCTCCGAAATTTTTTGCCGCAGCACGAATCAGCGAAATACCACCAATATCTATTTTTTCTATAATCTCACGCTCGTCTTCTGTTTTGGTCAAAGTTTCCTCAAAAGGATACAAATCTACAATAACCAAATCCAGTTGCGGAATACCGTAAGCCTCAAGTTGTGCCAAATGTCCTTCCTCTCGGCGCGCCAAAAGTCCTCCAAAAATTTTCGGATGCAACGTCTTCACACGACCATCAAGAATAGATGGATAAGAGGTCAAATCTTCCACAGCTTCCACAGGGATCCCCAAACTTTCGATATACGTTTGCGTTCCTCCTGTCGAATAAAGCGTTACATTATTGGCGTGTAATTCCCTAATAATAGGCTCGAGATTATCTTTGTGATAAACAGAAATAAGGGCGGATTTTATTTTTGTCATAGTATTTTTTAGTGCTTTTTAGTAATTCTTTTGATAAATAATTGCAAATATTTATGCTAAAAATATTTCTAAAATTTCAAATTCAATATTACCATTCGGAGTAACAACCACCGCAATATCGCCTACAGTTTTGCCCAAAAGACCATTTCCGATAGGAGAAGTAACAGAGATTTTGCCTTCTTTGAGGTTAGATTCTGTTTCTGAAACCAGCTTATACACTACCTCTTTGTTCATTTTTTTATGTAAAAGTCGCACTGACGTAAAAATAACAACTTTGGACGTATCTACCTGTGTATCGTCTAAAATACGTGCGCTGATGACGACCATTTCGAGTTCATTGATACGTGCCTCCAAAAGTCCTTGTTCATCTTTTGCAGCAGAATATTCTGCATTTTCAGACAAATCGCCCTTATCTCTTGCTTCTGCGATTGCTTTTGCAACGGATTGTCGCCCTACTGTTTTCATCTCTTCCAAGTCCGCTTTTAATTTATCATAGCCATCTTGTGTTAAATAAGTGTATTTTGACATTGTAATAATTTTTTTTAATAGCAGGTATTTTTATTTTTTTTAAACACCTATGGTAAAGAAAAAATTAATCGTCTTAAGACCAAAACAAGTCTTAAGACGAAAAATGTTTAACAAAATAAAAGCGAGAACGTTTTCAGCTACATAAGTATTGAGCCAAATTCGTCTGCTCTACACTGTCTTTTACTAAAAAATAATCCGTATAGGTAGAATTATTTTTTGGTAATGACAAAATAGATGCTACTTAAAATTAGGCATTTACTTAGCTAAAAACGTTCTCACTTCTTATATTATCTGAAAAACTTGACAAAAGTAATGTATTTTTTCAAATAAACAAAAAAAAATTAAATATTACATTAAATTAGCTTATAAAAATGCGAATTTATGTACTACTTTTGTAAATAATTAGAAAAAGAAAAAGAGTAACCAGCTTTTGTTTACTTTATGGAACAAAAAAAGTACCATTCAAAATTGTTGTTATTTGGGGAGCATACCGTAAATCTTGGCTCGCAAGCCTTGGCGATGCCCTTAGAAAAATTTGAAGCACATTGGTCGTTTTCACAAGATAAATCTATGCAATTTGGTATGAAAAAATTTGCTTTTTTTCTCAAAGAACTACAAGAAAAAGGCGATGCTTTGTATCATATTGACTGCGAACGCTTTATAAATGACTTAGATAAAGGGCTGATTTTTAAATCGCAAGTGCCTACGGGCTACGGTGCAGGAAGTTCGGGCGCATTGTGCGCTGCCATATATGATACGTATAGCGTGGAAAAATTGCTTGGAAAATGGAATGAAATAGAGCAACTGAAAAAAATATTTTCGCAAATGGAAAGTTATTTTCATGGCAAAAGCTCTGGTATTGACCCACTGATTTGTTACCTTCGAGAGCCGCTTTTACTTACCGCACAAGGTGCTACTACTGTAACTTTACCTACTTACCTCAACGAAGGAAATGCTATTTTCCTCTTAGATACAGGCATAAAACGGAAAGCAGAGCCGCTGATACATTGGTTTATGGAACAATCGCAAAATGCTGATTTTCAGCAACTTATAAAAGAAAAATTAGTCGTTGCAAATAATATTGCTATCGCTGCTTTTTTAGAAGGACATTGGTCAAATTTAGTGAAAGCGACGCATGAAATTAGTGTTTTTCAATTGGAAAATTTACTACGATTAATACCGAATGATTTTGTTGCTGTTTGGGAGCAAGGCATTAAAAGTGAGCTTTTTAAATTAAAAATTTGTGGCGCAGGTGGCGGCGGTTTTATATTGGGCGTTACTAAAAATTTTGAAGAAACAAAACATATTTTACACGACTATAAACTGATAAAAGTTTTTCCAACATAAAATATAATTTTATTGCAAAGAAAACCGTTTATCTACGAAATCAATTATAATGACAAGAGAAAAAATCTTTTTTTTAAGTATTTGCCTAATTAGTTTATTGGCTTGCAAATCGAAAATGGACACAAATACCACCGTAATGAAGCCTTTACCAGCTGATTTCCGTGATTTTTATGAAAAATTCCATACAGATAGTTTGTATCAAATCAGTCACATTGCATTTCCTCTAAAAGGCTTGCCTGTCAATGCAGATAGCGCAATGATTGCCCGAGATACCTTTCATTTCTCGCTCGCTGACTGGATTATGCACCGTCCTGTTGATTTTGATAAAGGCGAATTTATACAAATTGTAACGCCTATGGCAGATGTTTTGATTACCGAACGCATTTTAAAATCTGATAATACTTTTGGTATCGAACGCCGTTTTGCAAAATTGAGCAACAACGAGTGGTCTTTAATTTATTATGTTGCGCCCAATCGTTTTTCGATTAGTAATCGCTAAATAAATATTTTATATTCATGAAAAAAAAAATTTTTCTTCTTTTTATTTTTTTCTCTTTAAAAACATTTTCAACCCAATATTCACATTTATATATAAAAAATTAGTTTAATTTTCTAATTATTTTTTCTAAATGCTTGCTCTTTTCAAAAATAATGTATATATTTGTGTTGTCAACTCGAGATAGAGTTGACTCTAATGTAAATTATTGCGTTTCGCATATTTAAAATACTATTAGTTGCAGTAGGAAATCGTCTAAAATTTCAAAATTATTCAACTCTTAGTAGCAAGATTGCGAAACGTCTGCGTATATTAATATAGCGCAGGCGTTTCCTTTTGCTATTAATTGGGTTTTTAGACGAACCTACTACTAAGCAAAAAAGGAACGACTGCGCTATATTTTTTGGTATAAGTTGCGAGAAAAATAACCCAAAAAAGCTATCCTTCCTTATCAGATTTCCCTTTGTTATTTATTTATGCTTTTGATTTCGTTATGACGAAGTCGGGGTATTCCTAATTACTCTTTTATAGGTATAAGCCTTTGCATTTGTGGTTTCCCCACTCAACTGTAACAGTTAGCTATTCTATTATTCTAAGATTTTTAGGTCATTTTTTGTCGTATAGTTTTGTGTAAGAACAAAATTGTGAAGGCTTTCTTATGCGATTTTTTTAAAAAACCTTTTTATTTAGCTTATTTCCTGTTAATCTACTGGTGTTTAGTATTTAAAGGTTATTTTATTTTTTACTTGTGAACAGTGTACTGCACTTTTTACGTGTAGCTATTGCTATAAATATTTTTTCACTAAAACTTTAAATTACAATGAACAAATTTCATGCACAATCAAAAATATTTTTGGTTACTTTTATTTTTTTTGTCTCAGTTACCGGGGCAAAAGCACAATCTGGATGGGTAGTCAATACGTCGCCGTCGCCCTGGGGCGCATATTATGGCTTACCCGCACCAGCATTTCCGATTTCATCTGGATCCCTTCCAAATAGTGTATTTTATAATTATGATGCTAATGGAAATCGGGTACTAAGATATGTATATATTGATCTCAGAAAAGCAGCAGACATTAAAGGCGATGAAGAAATTGGAATAGTAGCAAAAGAGTATGTTGAAGATATACCTATTGATGCTATTGCGCCTAAAGTGTTTCCAAATCCAACTACTGAAAATATCTACGTGCAACAAGATGGAAGTATAAAAGACGGAAATCTTGAATTATACGATTCCAAAGGACAATTGGTAAAGCAGCAGCAAATCAAAAATAGCAATACCATAGAGATTGCAGATTTGCCTCAGGGTTTTTACTTGCTCGTTTTGAGGTCTGGAAAGACAACGCTACAATGGAAAATAAATAAAATCTAAACCTTTTTATTCACAAAATATAAATTAATTTTCTATGAAATTATTATCATTTTCTACGTTTTTATTTCTCTCTTGTCTCAATTCATTATTTGCTCAGGAAGGAAATATTTATCAAAGTTGTTGTGGTGTAGAGGCGGTAGAAACCAAACTTGCAGGAACAAAAGTATTTGTACCTAATGTATTTACACCTAATGGTGACGGAATAAACGATATTTTTAGACCTTATTATGATGCAAATAAGCTAAAAATACAAAAAATTGAAATTCAAGATATTACTAAAAAAATTATTTGGACAACTGGACAATTTATCCCAACTGATAATAATACGGCTTGGGAAGGTTTCTTGGATAAAGATAATAAGTACACGGGCCTATTTCACTACACTTTTACTTTTGTTGATAACCAAGGGAAGGTAAGTACGCTGACTGGTTCTGCGTGTAGTTTGTTATGTAATCCCAAAATTCCTATAGCAATAAAAGATAAATCTAAATGTTTTTTTCCAATTCAGTACCAAAAAGACAGTTTAAATCATATCTCTCCGTTGGGTATTGAAATGGATTGCTTACAAAACTAAAAAACTATTTTCTAAACACTAAACTATATTTTCATTATGAATAATAATAAATTTTTTCTGCATAGATTTTTTAAAAATATATTCTTTGTTGTAGGAATAATATCTTTAAAATATAGCATAATTTTGGCACAAACTCCTAATAGTGTGGGATATCCACCTCATTCATATCCTAACACGCCAATAACCAAAGCAATCAATCAAAAACTGCACGTAGGCACTATAAAAGGTGTAAATTCAGTATCTTTGACGGGAGCGGCTACCTATGATATTCCTATTGTACTGCCAAAAGGAACTGCTGGCGTAGAGCCTTCATTGAGTATTGGGTACAGCAGTCAAAGTGGAAATGGGATGCTGGGAATGGGTTGGAATTTTTCTGTTGGATCGAGCATTAGTAGAACCAATAGAGATCTTTACAATGACAGCTATCCGTCAGCACCTATCGGTGCTGACGCCGATGCCTATGCGTTAGATGGAAATAGACTTGTGTTATTGAGTGGTAAATACGGAGAAGATGGGTCAGTTTATGGCACTAAAAGCGAAACTTTTTCTCGTATTACACTTCATATTCCTTATACAACTCAGACAGGTATAGATGATGATGGTAATACTTTTACTTATAATGTAAATGGCGATGCTTATTTTATTGTAGAAACCAAAAATGGTATGACAATGGAATATGGTTATACCAAAGATGCGGTAATTGGAGCTAATCCTTTTGCTGCTTGGTTACTCGACAAAACAACAGACCCTAATGGAAACTATATAGAATACAAATATTCTAAACAAGGCTCAGAAGTTTTGCTAAACGAGATAAATTATACTGGCAATGAAAAAAATAAAATTACTCCATACAACAAAATAACCTTTAACTACGGTATCAGATTTGATAAAAATATTAGCTAC
>JANMGN010000501.1:0-3574 GCA_031374645.1 Chitinophagales bacterium
GGCATTTGTAGAGGTATTACCTGCCACTGCTGGCTCTGTATAAGTCACTTCGTAAGTTACCGTAGTTGGTAATTCTACGGTCAAAGCTGTATTTTTTTCAGCGTGAAAAAGCACTTCGATTTCCATACCTTCTTTCAAAAAACGAGCGTTATCGATTAATTTTGCATCAAAATTAATTTGGTCATACGTTTCGTTGTCCATAAAGTTGTAGCCAGCTTCGTCTTCGTAGAGGTACTGGAATTTTCGACGTTCGACACGTACTTCGTCTAATTTGTGACCTGACGGAAATGTAGGGTCAATAACTTTACCAGAAGTCAAACTTTTGATTTTGGTACGTACAAAAGCTGGGCCTTTACCTGGTTTTACGTGTAAAAATTCCGTAACGGTATAAACGTCGTGGTTAAATTCAAAACAAAATCCGTTGCGGATATCGGAAGTAGTTGCCATTTTATTAAGCGATTTTTAATATATAGTTTATATTTTTTTATTTACAGAAAAAACATAAACCATTGATTTTTAAATATTTACATAATTGAAAAATGTTTTTATTTATTAAAAAATAAAAAACGCTGCAAAGATACATCTTTTTACATGGTATATGCAATTTTTTTGTAGAAATTAAAGGAGGAGTATTGAAAATTGAGTTTTTAAAAATAAATATAGCTCTTTCTGAGTTGATAATAATAAAATAGATGAGTTGAAAAATTAGGTAAATAAATCCGATTAAACATTCACTTTATTGTATCAAAACCGCTACACGACGATTTTGCGCACGCCCATTTTCGTCTTTGTTGTCCGCTTTTGGTTGCAGACTTCCCATTCCTTCTACTTTTATTCTTTTCGTATCACAACCTTTATTGATGAGGTAATCAGCGACAGCTTGCGCACGCAGGCGAGAAAGTTCCATATTACTTTTTTCGCTTCCAATATTGTCTGTATGCCCTTGTATTGTGATTTTTTGTTGCAAATTTTGCTCTAAAAATACAAAAAGTGCATCGATTTCTTTCGTACTATTTTCCAAAAGTATAGCTTTAGCAGTTTCAAAAGCGAGTTGCTGGAAGATGTAGGTTGATTTTTCTTCAAAAATAGGTGTTTTATCTAAAAAATTGCCTTCAATCATACTCAAATCATCAATACAGTAATAAGCAATTCGTTTTTTCCTTTTCCAAAAAGTTTTATTTTTTTTATGTAGCGCAGGAGACATATTGTTCAGCGAATCAATCATACGTGTTTGCTCTGCTGGAAGGCTTGTTTTTGTGTTTTTATCTTCTGTAAAATTACCTATGTAAAAAAAACGATACGGCTGGTCGGCTTTAATTAAAAATTGAAATTTTTTCCAAGTACCATATTTTGTAATTACTTCTTTTGTGACATATTGTTTAGAGTTCGAGGCAAGTTGATCACGCCAGGCTTTTTTGCTATCCAACGCATCTATTCGGAATTGTACGCCTACATTGTTGCAATAGACAGGTATAATGTCTTTCGCTTTCTCGCCGAGCACTTTTTGTAGGTGTTGCACAGAAAGTGTTGCTTCGCTATACAACCAATATTCAAAAGTATAGGTTTTGCCGACTTCCAAAGGTTTTTTGAGTTCGCCTTGCAATTGTTCGTGGTAGTCGTGCGTATCGCCACAATCTCCGCTTGGATGATAAGCAATAAAACCTGCCATATACTTCCCTGTTCTTGGCTTGATGAAAAAACAATCGGGGCTATACGTTAAGATGTCAGCCGTTACCCATGGATTGCATTTCCAATTTTGAACAACCATATTAAATTCTGCTGGTCCACGAGAATACTCGCAAGGCTTAGATTTATAGATGGTATCAACAAGTGCTTCAAAACTTGGGTTTTTCACTAAGTTTTGTGCGAAAGTGTAATTGCTTAGGATACAAAATAAAATTGTAGGGTACTTTAAGTGACGAAACATCAAATTACAATTTGGTAAAAAAAAGACTTAGACTAATATTTTTAAAACATCTAAAAAAGATTGGATTGCAAGCCTATCAACGCAACATCAATACATTTCCTTTTCGGATCTCTTCTTTTGCATTTTTTTTCAAAACTCTTACCATATAAGTATAAACGCCTTCCTCGATTACTTTGCCGTTAAAAGAGCCGTCCCAACCTAAAATAGCGTCAGTTGCAAAGTTTTTAGCTTCAAAAACTTGATTTCCCCAACGGTCAAAAACGGTAAATTGTAGTATTTTTTCTACTCCAAAACCTGCGAAAACTCGTAAATCATCGTTTGTGCCGTCCAGATTATTGGAAAAAATATTGGGTATATAAATATCTACTGCATCATTTACAGTGATTTGTAAACTATCGCTAAAAACACAACCTGCACTATCTTTTACCATCACTTTATACGATTGATTTTGTACAGGTTTTAACCAAGTTGCGAGCGTAGAAATTTTTTCTATACGCTCATTTGGTGTCCAAACAATACTTTTTATGTCTGTAAAACTCAGTACAATTTCAGCCAAAGTGCTATCTCCTAATTTTATAATCCTTTGTTTATCAGCCAATTGCAATGATTTTGGTATTGGATTGATAAGCGCAATTTTTTGCTCCGAAGTACAACCTACCGTATCTTTTATAGCCACTTTATAGTCACCTTCTTTTAGGTTTTTAAACGCCAAATTATTCTCAAAATTTCCTTTATTAAGTTGCGTGGTATATTTTCCAAAACCGCCAATAATGTTTTCTACTTCGATTTTTCCATCGCCATATCCTGTGCAACTCGGAGGCGTAGCTTTCAGCGAAAAATCAAGCGGAGGACTTTTTTGTATAAAAATAGTATCAAAACCTTTGCAGCCTTGTGTGCCTTCTATCGAAACTCTGTAAACGCCTGATTGACTGATATTTATCGATTTTGAGTTGTCGCCATTACTCCATAAAAAGTCGTTTGTAGCGGTAGAGTTTGCGGTCAAAACAAGTTTTTCTCCATCACAAAAAGCATTTTTTGGACTTGCGATTTTTACTTTTGGCGTAGCGATTACCGTCAAAGTCATATCTACAACGCTATCGCAACCATTACTATTTGTTAGTTTTTCTTCATAAAAACCCGCTTTTGTAAGCGTTTGCGTAGCGAACTTCAAACTCTCGCCTTCACATATTGTTTTTTTGCCACTAAAACCTCTTCTTGATACTATTTTTAAGTTTAAAATGACAATACTATCACAGCCTGTTTGTTGGTCTTTGAGTTTTACAGTATAAACTCCTGCATTTTTAAATGTCTGATTTCCAATACTATACGTTGAATTTTCGCATATTAATTCATTGGTTTTTACCGTATCAATTTTATTTATTCCAAGGTTTATCGTCACGATGCTATCGCAGCCATTTTGAGCAATCAAAATGACTTTATACGTACCAGCTGCGAGGTATTTCTTGTTGTTAAATTCAAAAAAATCGCCTTTACATATACTTTTGTCTATGTTCAAATAGGCTTTTGGTTTTATAGAAATCGTGACGCAATGTGTTGAATCACAGGTATTTTCGGCGTTGTACAATTCACAAACGGTGGTATCTATTGTCCATTTTTTGCCAGCAAAAGCAAAAAAATCGCCTTCAC
>JANMGN010000052.1:0-1973 GCA_031374645.1 Chitinophagales bacterium
CCGATATTTTGATTAAAGGCTGTCGCACCTGAAAACATGAACGACATATCCGTCACCGCAGCCGTATTCCATGTGCCGATATTTTGATTAAAGGCTGTCGCACCTGAAAACATGAACGACATAGTCGTTACAGCAGCCGTATTCCATGTACCGATATTTTGATTAAAGGCAGTTGCGTTATAAAACATACCCGACATATTCGTTACGGCAGTCGTCGTCCAAGCACCGATATTGCTTGGTCCATTTAATAAGGTACAGCCTGAAAACATACTTGACATATTTGTAACACTTGTCAAGGTTGGCACATCGGTCGCTGTGATATTCAAATTATTACAGCCACTAAAAGCAATTGCCATACTCGTCCAAGCCGTAGTTCCCCATTGCGAAACGTCTATTAACCGTGCTTTATCACCAGTATTATTGATATAGATGCGCTGAAAATTGGTCGGGTTTATTTTTACCTCAATCATCGCACCAGCAGGTAAGCCCGAAATAGTCACACTTGTTGCGCTTGCCGCAATAGTACCCGAGCCGCTTGTGCCTGAGGGAACGGTGTTCCATGTGTAAGTTGCTGCGCCTGTGTTTGCTACGAGTACACCAAAAGTAAGGGCGGTTGTGCTTGCACCTGTTTTGGATAAATCCCATTTGGTGATGAACTGTGTCTGTGCGTGTAGCGCAGTCGTTGGTGCGAAGCAAAAGCAAAGCAACCAAACGAGTAGGGCGATACCTTTATGCGCTGCACCCGCCCGCAGCGTAGGCGTATCAGTTTGTTGCTCAGGTGGCAGCGAAGAAAAGCCCAAGATTTTTGAGTGCCAAACGAGTGGCACATTAAGATAAGTGTTTGATTTTTTCATACTATAAAGAATGTGTGTAATAATTAAAAATTATTTTGTTAAAAAAAAGGTATTTATGGGTTATTTTAAATTAAAATGAAACGGTTTTACATTCCCTACTATTCATTTGGTTTTTTGCTACTGCAAAGGTACTTTTAATCAAAAGAAAGCACAATAGTTATTTCTAACTATACGCTTGTAAATAATTGATTGTCAGTGATTTAAAATTATATTTTTTTTAAAAAAAAGTGATTTTCTTTTTAAAGGACTGTTTTAGAAGATTTTTTTAGTATCTTTGTCTTTTCAATAAAAGAATATGGGACGTTATTTCAATACATCGGGACCGAATATGCCCGAAAAACATTATACTTTACCTCGCTTAGAATTGATTAAGTCGGGCATCAAAAAAGTAGAAGATGAACGCTACTTTACGATATGGGCACCACGCCAAACGGGTAAGAGTACGTATTTTCGCTTGTTGGCGGAAGCGTTGAAAGCCATGGATTATATTGTGGTTCATGTGAACGTAGAAGGCAAAATTAATTCTACGGAAGCGTATTTGTGTGATTATATTTGTGAAGACGTTTATATACAAACGGGAATTCAATTACAATCAGATAACGTAAATGATTTATTAAGAAAAATTAGCCATTTTCCTAAAAAAACGGTTTTTATTATAGATGAAATTGAGCAAGTCAATCCTGATATGTTCAATATGTTTTTACATACTATACGAGCATTCTATCACAACAGAATACAACATAGTTTAAAATCTATCGTTCTTGTAGGCGTTTCCAATATTACAGGCATCATTCAAGACAATGCCAGCCCATTTAATATCGCAGATAATTTTGACATTCCGTATTTTACAGAAGAAGAAGTTTTTGAACTCTATGAACAACATGAAAGCGAAAACGGGCAGCTTTTCAAAGCTGATGTCAAAAAACAAGTGTCGCATATCACAGCAGGACAGCCAGGTTTGGTCAATGGTTTTGCCTTGCAATTGACAGAAAAAAATCTGCAAAAAACATTGCTCGACTATGATGATTACTTGAAAGTAGAAAATTGGTACTTGTATGAGGCGATTGATAAAAACATTTCAAATATCATTAATAAAGCTAAAAATGAGCAACGACTGAT
>JANMGN010000576.1:0-3349 GCA_031374645.1 Chitinophagales bacterium
CCTGCTCCCAAAGCAGGTGCGCTACCGGACTGCGCTACACCCCGAACTGTGTACTTAAATCTATAATTTCTTGTAGAAGTTGGGAATTTTCTTTTTACTTTAAAAGAAAGACTAAGAGAGCGGAGAGAGCGAGATTCGAACTCGCGGTACAGTTACCCGTACGTCAGTTTAGCAAACTGGTGGTTTCAGCCACTCACCCATCCCTCCGTTTCAATTGATTTTTAAGTACCAATTGAGCTTTCCTTTAAAAGCGATGCAAAGATACGATTTTTTATTTCAGATTTCCTAATTTTACATTAAAAAAGAATAGAAAAAGTAAAAATTTTTTTATTCTTTTTTTTAAAATGCTGATTATCAAAACGTTAGATTTTTTACTAAATAGTCGTGCTTGTTTCTGTACGCTTATTTAGTACAAAAATTTATAGCCTACTCCTCTTATTGATAAAAAATGCTTTGGGTTGGCTGGGTCTTGTTCAAAATATTTTCTGAAAGATAAAATGAAATTATCAATCGTGCGTGTAGATGGATAAACATCGTAGCCCCAAACGGATTGTAGTATTTGCTGGCGAGAAACTACTTCATTTTTCCTATCTACCAAAAGTTTTAGAAGCATTACTTCTTTTTTAGTCAGTGAAAAATGTCCATTGTTTACACTTTTCACTTCAAAGGTTACAAAATTGATGTGATTTTCGCCAAATTCAAAATGTTCTGGTGTATTTTCGGGAGATTTTGCACTTCTTTGTATTAGTTTTTGTACACGTAATAACAGTTCCTCTAAATTGAAAGGTTTTGTCAGATAGTCGTCTGCGCCACGGCGTAGTCCCATAATACGGTCTTGAGAACTATCTTTTGCAGTGAGCATAATGATAGGAATATCCAAATTCGTAAGGCGAACTTGCTCTGCTATCGAAAAACCATCTACTTCTGGTAACATTACGTCAAGTATTAGCAAATCAAAATGCTCGTCATGGTATTTTTGCAATGCTTTTTTTCCATCTATGGCAGTTACGACTTCGTAACCTTCTTCTTCGAGGTTAAATTTGACTAAGTTTCTGATGCTATCTTCGTCATCTACCAACAATATTCTCATATTATGCTAATTTTATATCTACGTTGTTACACAATTAATTTAATATCTCTAAAACACGGAAATCACAAAATAGATTTCATGGTTTTTGATTTTTGACAATAATATTACGAAAATGCTTATTTTTTCTTTGGTTTGTACAAGATATTGTAAGAACTAAGAATTTGAGCGTCACGATTTATCATTTTTTTATCTTTTAAAACTATAATGTCTTCTATTTGTCCATTCAAATCTATTAGTATTTTCACTTGTAAAACGTACGTTTTTTTGCCTTTGGGAAATGCTTTTACGCCTACTTTTTGGTCAAAATCGTTGTAATAATAAGTTAGTTCTTTCCAACGTTCGTACTTTGAAACACCGTCCAATTTTAAGCCATAATCTTCTTCCCACGAAAATTCGCTTGTTTTGGGAATCATAGTTGCGAGCGAATCTGACGTTTTTTGCAGTTTATTCCAATCTATTTTATTTTGATATTTAAAACGAGCTTTGTTTTGAGATAATAACTCTAACTTATTCAAAACCAATGCTTTGAGTACCAAAGAAGCCGTTTGTTGCTCACTTTCAGTTTTCAAGTTGGCATCGAGCGTAAAAACTCGATACGGGCTTTGCGCATTTGTTTTTTTAGCAAATAAAAACATCAATACTATAAAATAATATACGTATTTCATTGTTTTACAAATTTTTATAACCATTTTTTATCTATCGTCGTCTTTTGACCAAGTATTGTTATCTAAAATCAAATCAGCCAAACGTCCTGTTGGGTCGATTTGAACTTTTACGATATTTTTGGAGCGTGCTGGAATAACCAGCTCATACGTAGGGTCTGTCCATTGCCAATCTTTTTCAGCAATATTGTACTCTGCGCTCACATTTTCATTTGGTTTTTCGCCTCTCATAATATCAAGTGGAATATTCCAAGTTTCTTGTGTTCCATCTTTAAAAGTGACCACAATATCTATCGGCATAGGCATTTTACCCAAACGAGCAAGTGTAATTTTAGTTTCTTTTCGGCTCTCTCTTTCCACACTTTTAATTGCGTAATCTATTGATTTAGTGGAATTTATCATATATTCTTTGTACCAATCGAGTTCTAATCCGCTTTCTTTTTCCATTACACGGATATAGTCGTTTGGATTTGGATGATGAAAACCCCATTCTCGATAATAACGTAACAAACCTCGCTCAAAAGCAGGTTTTCCTACTACATATTGCAACTGATGTTGAAATACAGAACCTACGATATACGCAGAAAGTGAATAGGCAAAATTAGTATTAAAATGGTCGGAATGTGTCGAACTTGGCTCTACCTTTCCACTTTCCATCAAATTTTTGTAGCCTTTGTAAGTATCTTCCATGAAATTTACATCAGGTTTTAAGCCAGGCATAAGTCCTTTTGTTTTCAAATCATTTTCGATTAATTCGGAAGCATACGAGGTAAACCCTTCATCCATCCAAGCATAAAGTGCTTCATTTGTACCCAAAAGATGCTGATACCAAGAGTGCATCAATTCATGAACAGATACACCAACCAAAGAATTGATGTTGCGCTCGCCTGTAATTAGGGTTGCCATAGGATACTCCATACCGCCATCGCCACCTTGTATAAAGGAGTATTGTTTGTACGGATAACGTCCAAAATGTTTGTTTGCAAAATCAAAAACACCGACCATTGTTTGCGGCAATTTCGCCCAATTGTCACGTGTTTTATCATTTTCTATATAAAAATAATGGATTAAAAGGTCTTTATCGTAGCGTAATTCGGTGTGTTTATAATCAGGGTCAGCTGCCCAAACAAAGTCATGCACGTTTGGTGCATTGAAATGCCAAGTCTTTTTTTCGTTGTTATTTTTATTGCAAGTATAACCTTCTGGATTTTGAATGTAACCTGTTGCAGCGACCATATAACGACTGTCAATGTTTATTTTTACATCAAAATCGCCCCAAACACCGTGAAATTCACGTCCTACATAAGGATTAGAGTGCCAGCCTTGTTCATCGTATTCGCTGAGTTTTGGATACCATTGTGCCATCGAGTAATCAATTCCTTCTTTATTGTTTCGTCCTCTTCTGCGAATTTGAATAGGCGATTGACCGTCAAAATTCATGGTAAAAGTAACGGTTGATTTTGGTGCGATTGGTTCAGAAAGCGTTACTTCTAAAATAGTGCCTTCTTCTTTTGCCACCACATCCCGACCATTCATTTTTACATTTTTGCAATGTAAAAAACCTTGCTCCGAGGCATTAAGTTTACTAATTCTGTCC
>JANMGN010000660.1:0-7654 GCA_031374645.1 Chitinophagales bacterium
ATTTCAAACCTTTTACCGTCATATTTTCAGTCATAAAAGTCTGTGTGAGCGATTTGTAATTTCCTGCTGCTTCTTTTACTAAAATCGAATTTTTAGTTCCAACTTGCTGAAAACCAGTGATTTCTACCGATTGCTCAAAACCATCAGGAACGATTAAATATAGTTTCGTTCCAACTATTTTTTGGTGTTGTGCTGTAACGTTGTTATTTATTTTTACTACATTTTGTGCAAAAGCAAAGCAAAAAAAACTACACATCAAGGCTACACTAAGCCATTTTTTTATTATCATAATCTTTATTTTTTCGCAAAGATAACGCTATCAGAATTGAAAAATTATATTTTTTTTGTAAAAAAAATGCTTCTAAAATATTTTAGCGAAAATTCGCTGGAATATTTTTTGCATTTTATAAAAATGCGTATATCTTTGCAACTATTATCTTGAAAATAGGTTTTAATTATATAAAAAGTAGAAAAGTATCAAGTATGTAAATATAAAGTATAGCTGCCGCAGCATACCTAATAACAGAAAGACTTAATACTCATCTATTTAATACTAAAAAAATAAATTACAAATGAAATTATTAGTTTGTGTAAGTAAAACACCCGATACTACGGCAAAAATCTCTTTCTTAGGAGATAATGCGACGTTTAATAGTGCTGGTGTTCAATATATTATGAACCCTTACGACGAGTGGTACGCACTTGTTCGTGCTTTGGAGCTCAAAGAAACGCTTGGCGGAACGCTCACACTTATCAATGTAGGTGGAGCAGAAGATGAGCAAATTATCCGTAAAGGTTTGGCTATTGGTGGCGACGATGCGGTACGTATCAATGCTAATCCGCAAAGTGCGCTTTACACGGCAAAACAAATTGCAGAGTATGCCAAAAATGAAAATTACGACATCATTTTTTTGGGCAAAGAAACAATCGACTACAATGGCTCAGAAGTAGGCGCAATGATTGCAGAATATCTTGATTTGCCTTATATTTCTTACGCAACGAGTTTAGAATTGTCTGGTAATCAGGCAGTTATCAGTCGTGATATAGAAGGTGGTGCAGAGGTTTTGGAAGTGCAAACACCTTTCGTTATCAGTGCTGCAAAAGGTATGGCGGAGCAACGTATTCCGAATATGAAAGGAATTATGCAAGCCCGTACACGCCCTTTGAAAGTGGTAGAACCTATCGCATTTGAGGATCAATCTACGGTTGCGCAGTTTGAATTGCCAAAAGCAAAAACTGGTGTAAAACTTATTAATGCTGAAAATATGGACGAACTCGTACGTTTGTTACATGAAGAAGCGAAAGTAATATAACTTAATTAAGTATTCAGGCTAATTTAGCTTATGTTATTTTTTTAAGTCGATTGTAAAAAAAATAATAAATAACTTCCTGATAGTCAGCTATTTATCCCTTTTTTCACAACGACAAAATAACATAAACTAAATTTTAACGCCTACTTAAATCTAAAGAAATGGTTTTAATATATATAGAAAGTCCGAAAGGAAAGTTGAAAAAAGCCGCTTTTGAAACCGTAACTTACGGAAAAAAATTGGCTGATGCGATGGGTACAACCTGCGCTGCACTTACGCTTGGTTCGGTAGAAGATGCTGGACAATTGGGCAAATACGGTGCTTCAAAAGTATTAAATATTGCTGATGCAGCATTGAATAGCTTTGATAGCCAAGTATTTACGAAAGCTATCGCTGATGTAGCGACTGCTAACAGCGCAACCGTTATTTTGCTGGGGCACAGTTCTACGGGCAAATCTTTGGCTGGTCGTTTGGCTGCACGTTTCAATGCTGGCTCTATCGCTGGCGCAAATAGTGTTCCTACGCTAACAGGTGGTTTTAAGGTCAGAAAAAGTGTTTTTTCTGGAAAAGCAGTTGCTGAGTATGAACTAAAATCTGCGATGAAAATTATTTCTGTAATGGGGAATTCTATTCAACCAGAAATAGTTGGTAGCGACGTGGCGGTAGAAACAGCGAACGTGAGTGTTGCGGCAAGCCGCATCAAAGTACGTGAAGTAAAAACACAAGAAGGAATTGTACCTTTACCAGAGGCAGAATTGGTCGTGTCGGCTGGTCGTGGTATGAAAGGGCCTGAGCATTGGGGCATCGTAGAAGATTTGGCAACTGTAATGGGCGCAACAACGGCTTGTTCTCGTCCCGTTGCTGATGCGCATTGGCGACCACACCACGAACACGTAGGGCAAACAGGCGTTGCGATTCGTCCAAATTTGTATATTGCTATCGGGATTTCGGGTGCAATCCAACATTTGGCTGGTGTAAATAACTCAAAAGTTATCGTTGTAATAAATAAAGATGCCGAAGCTCCATTTTTCAAAGCGGCAGATTATGGTGTAGTAGGCGATGCGTTTGAAATCGTACCTCGTCTGACAGAAGCGATGAAAAATTTTAAAGCAGCATTGTAATTGATAATGAATAATTAAAAATGAATAATTTTTAATTAACAAAACATCGCTGCCACACGACGATAGGAGTTTGGTTGTAATGGTTCGGCTTGTTTTTATTAAAAGAAAAATCCCTGTTAGTAAACGCATATTGCGAGCTGACAGGGATTTTTAAATCTAATTTTATATCTAATTTTGAGTAGCTAAAAGTAAGTAATCACTAATTTTAACTTTTATATTTTGGCACATTTATTTCTTCCCCTTTGGGGAAGTTAGATGGGCTTCCTTTCCTACTTTCTTTCTCTCCAATTTTCATCAAGCAGTTTCGTTTCCACTTCTTCGTAAGGTGTAAAGCCTTGATTGTCAGTCGTTTCAAAATTATTTTGATTGGTATAACGAGCTTCAAAACGTTCTTGAAATTTCTTTGCTTGACGTTTTAACATCATTTTTCCAAACAAATAAAAAATGATTACAGGCATTGCAAACAGGGATAATCCGCAGCACAGCAAACCAAAAAAAGGTGTTGTTTTGAGTAAATTCCAAAGCATCTTTAAGTAATCTACCACTACATTGTGATCGATAATTAGCGTTGCGATGAGCAATACTGGCGAGATATATGCCAGCAACCAAAATAATCCTTTGAGCGCATAAAATGCGATAACTACAAAAATAACGCTTGTGATTAATCCGATAATTGAATTACCCGAACGGAATGAAATTTGTGACATTTTTTATTAAAAAAATTGAGATTTAGTAAATGTAGAAAACAAGTTGTGCTAAAAAAATACTACGTTTATTTTTTATTTTTAGACATATAGAAACAAAGGGACATAGTTACGGTTTTTAATAATTTTATAAAATAAAATTATTAAAATACTATGTTTCTGTGTACCTATTTGTTTTAAAGAAAATATCACGAAGTGATGAAAACGCACAAGTTATTTTTTAATCGTTATTTAGTTAAAAATTTACCTGTAAAAAATAAACATATTAAGCGTTACAAAAGTTCCAATAAATCGATTTATTGGTTCAAAATAAGTGGTGTTCCTTTGCCATTTCCCATCACTACAATTTTAGAATTATTAGAGCCTGCCAACTCTCGAATAGCTTTTATTTGTTCGTACTGTAACTGTTTATCGCTCAATCCAGTATTTATAATACGTTGATAATCAGCGATTCCTTGTGCTTCTACACGTTTTCTTTCCGCTTCTTGTTTTTCTTTTTGGAGTACAAATTGCATTTTTTGAGCGTCTTGTTCTGCATTGATTTTTGATTCGATAGTAGTCTGAACAGAAGCGGGCAACTTGATATTTCGTATCAAAATTTGCTCTAATTGTAAGCCTCTTTCTTTGAAATCTTTGTCAATTGTTTGGAAAATTTTGGCTTGAAATTCATCTCTTTTACTTGAAAACAATGAAACTGCTTCATAAGAAACCGCATTGTCTCGAATACGGGTGCGGGTAATCGGGCGGACAACTACATTTTCAAAATCAAGCCCAATAGTTTGCAAGATTTTTGGTGCTTCGGCAGTATTCACACGGTACAGAACAGAAAGGTCAATAATAACCTCCAATCCGTCGGCAGTGAGTACCCGAATTGCATCGTCGCCTTCTTTTTGTCCTTCATTTTTGATAGCACTCATGGTGTAGTTTTGTGTTCGCACATCAAATTCATTGACATCTACCAACGGATTGACCATACACAAGCCGCTTTCGAGTACATTATTATCCACTTTTCCGAAAAGCGATTGTACTCCAACTTTTCCTGGCTCGATGACCACAAACATTTTGGTAAAAAGTCCCAAAACGACCAATGTGATACCTACAAACGATGCAATTCGTTTGTATCTCAATAACATAGGGTTGCTTGCTGCAAGAACATTACCCAAAATCGCTACGACTATCCCTAATAATACAAGTATCATTTTTTTATTTATTTTTTGAAATTATAAAATAATTTCGTTGTGAAAATATATCCAAATATACGCTTTTTTTTTGATGAAATACAACTATTGACGATAATTCGCTTGAAAAAGACGACTAAGGTAGTGCAAACGAAGTATTACCATTATTTACACGTTACTTAGCCATGTACGTTGGGAGCTCCTGCTCACAACAAAACTGATGTAAACCAAAGCAGTTTTTTATGAAAAAAATCGTTTTTGCTAAACAAAGAGCTATTGGCTAAGCTTTTACTTTTTAATTTAAAACCTCAATAATTTTTGTACCATACTTACTTCTTTTTGGATTATAAAAAAAGATACGACCTTTGTGCTGCAAGAAAAGCATTTCGTACAAACAAGTTTGCCGATTTTCACAAACATAAATTGTTTTTACAAACTCAAAGCAAATTTCCTTGCCAAATTCAGCGCTGTATTCGTCGCAAATTCGTTGTTGATAGCTCTTGTCCGATTGATATTTATTTTGAAAGTTTGCAAATTTTGAGCATTTCCAATCCCTATCCAAATCAGCCCGACAGGTTTTTCTGCCGTGCCTCCGCCTGGTCCTAAAATACCCGAAGTCACTATCGCCATATCTGTTTTTAAAACTTTACAAGCACCAACAACCATTTCCTTCACGCACTCCTCACTTACTGCACCATGCGCAACGATAGTTTCGACACGAACACCTAAGTTATTGATTTTTACATTGTTATCATAAGCTATTACACTGCCTTGATAGTGAGCAGACGCCCCTGGAATACTCGTAATACGTTGTGCAATCATGCCTCCCGTACAGCTTTCTGCGGTAGCAATAGTTTTACCTTTTGCCGCCAAAATTTTACCCAAGCACTCCTCCAAAGTTTCGCCATCACGAGCGTAAGCGTGTTGCGCTACGAGTTTTTCTACTTCGTTTGCTTTTTCATTGATGGTTTTTTTTAAAAAATCTTCATCTTTATGCTGACCAGTAAGGCGCAAACGTACTACACCGTAAGAAGGCAAATACGCTAATTTTAGATAATCGGGCAGATTTTCTTCAAAATCTTTGACCAAAACAGCTAAGTCTGTTTCGCCAACGCCAGCCGTCATAATTGTACGATGTTCGATAGGTTCTCCTCCGAAAATAGTTTTTAAACGTGGCAATACTTGGGTTTCCATAAGGTGTTTCATTTCGCTCGGTACACCAGGCATCGAAACGATAATTTTACCTTGATGCTCAAACCACATACCAGGCGCAGAACCCATATTATTGGTCAAAATCGTAGCATTATCGGGCATAAAACACTGATTATAATGCGCTTCGCCAGGTTCACGATTGCGTTTTTTAAAAAAATCAACAATGCGCTCCCATGTGTCTTGATGAAAAACCATACCTGCACCAAAAAAATCAGCAATGGTTTTTTTAGTAATATCGTCTTTTGTAGGGCCTAAACCGCCTGTTATTAGCACAATATCTGCTTGTGAAAGTGCAAAATGCAGCGCATCTGTAATTTCTTCACGGTCATCTCCGACAGACATGGCATGACGAACGCTCAAGCCTTGTTGATTGAGTTGTTGCGCTATCCAAGCAGAATTTGTATCTACAATTTGCCCAATTAAAACTTCGTCGCCAATAGGTAAAATAAATGCTTTCATATTTTTTTAAATAAGTATTAAGTATTTGTGTTGTTAAGTGCGCTTTGATAGCTGTTTTTATAAATAAATACATTGAATACAGCAATATAAAAGAGCCGTAGGTTCTACTTTGTTGTAGTCATGTGCGTAAGCGTACGGAAGATTAGCATTTTTATAGCCGTGTATTATTTATCTACAAGTGCACAAAATTAGCATTATAACAGATAAAACAAAGAATTGTTAAAAATAAAAATGGATTCAAAACTATTCTTTACTTTTTATGTTTAGATGTATGAAAAATAAAACGTGACTTTTATTGCATTTGGAAGTCTATATAAAATAACTATGACACAAAGAGTATCCGTTTTCAGAAGAGAACATTTCAATGCTGCACACCGCCTACACAATTCCAATTGGAGTGCAGAAAAAAATCTACAAATTTTTGGTAAATGTAATAACCCAAGCTATCACGGTCACAACTATGACTTGACGGTGCAAGTAACAGGCGAACTCGACCCTGATACAGGCTATGTTATTGATACCAAAGAGTTGAGTGATTTGATAAAAGCGCAAGTTTTAGAGCGTTTTGACCATAAAAACCTTAATATTGATACTACAGAATTTAAAAATTTAAACCCGACGGCAGAAAATATTGCTATTGTCATTTTCAACCTTTTGAGACCATTTATAAAAATGGAGCTTGATTTAAAAATTAGATTGTATGAAACTGAACGGAACTTCGTCGAATATCCAGGATAACGACACAGACCTCGCTGATGCTATGGGCGAAAATCACAGCTTTACAAACCTCGAAACACCTTTGCGTGACGATGCCTTTTTTATTTCTTATGAAAAAAAAATAGACATAATGTCTTCGCATTTCCACGAAATTATGTACACTTTGGGCTTAGATATGGAAGACGAAAGCCTCAAAGGTACGCCTTATCGGGTGGCTAAAATGTATGTAAACGAAACTTTTAGCGGACTAAAAGACGAAAATAAGCCAAAACCAACACTTTTTGAGAATAATTACAATTATAACCAGATGTTGGTAGAAAAAGACATTACGTTTTACTCTACTTGCGAGCATCATTTTGTTTCTATTTTCGGAAAAGCACATGTGGCGTATTTCGCAACAGGAAAGGTAATAGGACTTTCTAAACTGAACCGTATTGTACAGTATTACGCACGTCGTCCGCAGGTACAAGAGCGTTTGACAGAACAAATTGCGAACGAACTAAAAACAATTTTACAAACAGAAGATGTAGCCGTTGTGATGGACGCAAACCACCTTTGCGTAGCTTCTCGTGGCGTTCGTGATACTTCAAGTAGCACGATAACAGTGAGTTATCACGGGAAATTCAAAAATGCTGATACTCGTAAAGAGCTTTTGCATTACATCGACATGAAATAGGTAGGAGAAGTTTTTATTTATTAAAAAAATACAAGTAATTGATTGTCAGTCAGTTACTTGTATTTTTTTTTATAAAAAAACGGTTAAGAAGTGGGCGGGCATTACAAAGTTTTGTAAAAACACCAGAAGATGTAATAGAAGTAAAAGAACTTTTGAAATTAGCGGGGCTCCCTGAAAATGGACAGGCACGTTTAATTGATGGACGGACAGGCATTCCATTTGATCGTCCCGTGACCATTGGCTATATGTATTTATTAAAACTGCATCACTTGGTTGA
>JANMGN010000071.1:0-2063 GCA_031374645.1 Chitinophagales bacterium
GCAGTGAATCTGGAGCGTTTGGTCTTGTGTTTACTTTTATGTCACTGTCACAAATACTTGCAGTATAGGTACTGCACAACGTTTTTTTATAATCTTTGGGCTGATTTGTCGTAGAATTATCAAAATCAAGATCAAAACAAGAGAGGTCGGGCGCATGAGGAGAAGCGATTCCAACATAATTAAAGAACGACGTTGTACAAATCTGTATTAAATCTTTGTTCGCAAAATCAATTTTAAAAACACTTGATTCACCAGCACTAAAAAGCAGTATATTATTTCCATCACAGTTGTCGTCTTGAGCAATTGTAAAACCATAATTCAAATACTTAGCTGGAAGTGTAAAAAGCACCTTGTAAGTTTCCGTTTTAGTATCTATTTCTATAATATTATTTTGAAAAGAAATCCCAATCAATTTGTCTTTTGTATAATTACAAGTACTAAATATGTCTATAGTATCTGGAAAATCTATTATTCTGTTAAATTTATTCGTAGTATTGTTATTTTTATATAAACCAAAATTAACCGCATCTGAACCTACTACATAAAAAGAATTATTTGTCGCAATAGTTAAATCCCAAAAGCTATATTTAGTAATACCTGGTTTAATGTATGCAAAAGGAAGACTAAAATTAGTTTTTGTTTCAATGCCACTTTTTAAATTATAAACATATAGGAAAGTATCTTTAAAATGATAAATACTATCATTTTTGATGGAATAGTCGAATAGTCCAATTTTTTTTGTAATGATAGAAGGAGCATAAGTACACTGACTGAATTCTTTTACATTTAAAAGGGGAATATAAGCATTAATTAGTATTTTTTGCGCATTGATGTTGAATACAAAACAGCTAAATATAATAAGTGTATGTAGTTTCATAGGAAAATAAAAAAGTATTCCTAACATCGCAGAACGATGTTAGGAATAGGATTAAAAATAAGGATTAGTAAGAAATTTTCACGAAACGACCTGAAATAGGTTCTGTTTGTGTATGGATTAGATAATAGTACATCTCACTTTTTGTACTTGCTGATAAGTCTATTTCAAAAACTGTCTGCTCAAGAATTTGTTCATTATTGCTTTGATACATTATTGCATCTTCAAGTGTTACGACACTTGAGCATTGTGCTTGTACAAAATTGCTACTAAACATAAGTATTAAAAATAAAAATGTTTTAGCTGTGTAGCTGTGTAGCTGTGTAGCTGTGGGAACGAGGTTTTGGAATAATCTAAACATAATAAAATTGTGTTTTTGGTAAAAAATATTTTTCAAACTTATGCTCATGTCGATTACAAAACATTTGAGGTTTTGTAACCTATAACAAAGATAACATTCTTTTTCAATATATTCAACAAAGCAACGTTAAATTTTAGTTTTTTCGACCAACGTAAAATCGTGTTATTCCCACTCCCAAACCTTAACTATATGTTAAATATTTGCATTTTAAAACTAAAAGGTTTAACTTGCACGTATATTCAATTAGACAGCAAAAGTGACCAACATCATTTTTAACGTCTGAATAGAAATATAAAATATTTTGTCCCAAACCTTATTATTTACCCAAAATAATATTTCCATGATTTTATTAACAATCCTCTTAGTTGTCCTTATGTTTTTTGGTTTTGAAGCAGCAAACCCTTCTAAAAAAATCCAAAAAAGATTTTAAAAAATTAAATTTTTCAAATAAAAATAGGCTACCAGCAATTAGGTAGCCTATTTTTTTTGTCTAAAAATAAAAATTACTGTAAAGTAATTTATCTTTGAGCAAAATTACACAAAACAAAACTATGGAACAAACTACTTTTGGCGCACTTTGTTTATTGCCTCCGCTCGTTGTTATCATCGTTGCTATATTGAGCAAACGGGCTTTTGAACCTTTGCTGATAGGCTCTTTTGTAGGCTATTTAATCATCGATAAATCAAATGCTTTTTCGCTTTTCACGGGTGCAATCACAAAAGCACTCAAAGACGATTCGATGGTCTGGATAATATTAGTCTGCGGAATGTACGGTGCTGTGATTGAGTTACTCGTTCGCTCAGGAGCAACAATTGCGTTTGGCGAGT
>JANMGN010000745.1:0-5328 GCA_031374645.1 Chitinophagales bacterium
CTATTGAGTTACTCAACGATAATGGACAACTTATTTTTATTTGTCCAGAGTATTGGATGAATACTACTCATTCAATTTCGTTGAGAAATTATATGGTTCAAAATGGTTATTTTGAAGAAATATATCACTTCAATGAAACGCCAATTTTTGACAAAGTAACAGTTTCTATTGTAATATTTAAGTTTGTAAAAAGCAAAGAGAAAAAAGACAAAATAAAAGTTTCAAAATTTTACGCTAATCAAAAATTAACAGATGAAACATTACAAAATCTTAAAAATCGTATTCCATTTAAAGATGCTGAATTTTTAAAAGTTTCACAATTTAAATTGAATGAAAGATGGCTTTTACAATCTGACGCTGTAAGACAAGAATTACAAATATTAGAAACTAACTGCTTAAAGAAAAATCAAAATACACTACTTAATTTGTTTAATGAGGATAAACAAGAATTTCATACTATTGGTGATTTTTGTGATATTGGAAATGGATTAGTTAGTGGTTTGGACAAGGCATTTCAAGTAAATGGACACGTTTTAACAGAAAATGAACTCAATGCCACAATTAATGTAGTAAAAGCAAAAGATTTAAAGCCTTTTTTAATAGATAATATAACAAAATACATTTACATAAACGAAGGTTTAGAAGAAGAAAGTTTTAAAGAAAATTATCCTAATTTTTATAATCATTTCCAAAAATACAAATCAGATTTAGACAAAAGATACCAATACAATAGAAATATAAATTATTGGGAATGGGTTTTTTTGAGAAATTTCAACTTATTTAAAAAAGAAGAAAAGCGGATTTTTGTACCTTGTAAAGAACGAATTTCTAATAAAAATTATTTTCGTTTTGCATTGGTTGACGAAGGAGTTTTCCCAACACAAGATGTTACTGCAATATTTAGAAAACCTAATACAAAAGAAAGTATAGAATATATTTTAGCGTATCTAAACAATCCAATTGTTTTTGATTGGCTAAAATGTAATGGCATAGTAAAAGGTAATATTGTAGAGTTTTCTGAAAAACCAATTTCAAGTATTCCATTTAGAGTGATTGATTGGACAAATGAAAAAGAAGTAGAATTATATAATTCTATTTCAGAACAAACCAAAAATTATCTAAAAAAGCAAGACAAGTCTTTACTTGACTTAATAAATCAATCCTTTAACAAATTATTTAGCATAACGCAATGAATGTAAATTATACAGAATTAATCAAAAACGTAAAGGGAACATTTGTACAAAAACCACTTTCAGGAACTTTGTCAGGACATTCAGCAGGAGAACCTTTTGACAAACACGTTTATAGCAAAATCAAAAAACAATTACCTGATAATACATTTAGACAATACGAGTATTTAAACGATTTGTACAGTAAAAATGCTGAAACCATTGGTGTAGAAGCACGACAAGCCTTGTTTAACTCACCAAGCGTTCTGTTTTTGTTGAGCAGAGGAAAAGAGGCGACAAAAAAATGGTCGTTAGAAAATCCATTTGATGAAAAACAAGATGATACGGCTGATATTCTTGTTGTCAAAGACAATTTTTATGAAGTAATTGACATAAAGACAAGAAACTTATCCAAAACTGCACAAGCACCAAATATTATTTCAGCGTTCAAATTAGCACAACTTTGTGCTATTATGTTAGACAATAAAGAATTTGATAATCTTTCAATTAATTATTTTGAAGTAGATTGGCTTTTAGAACAAGATAAATTAGTTTGTAAAGACGTACATTTTGTAAGCCTATTTAAGTCAATTCCAGAAAACTTGTATATCAATTGGGCTGCTGCAATGCAAATTCAATTTCACGTTTGTAATTTAGAACAAGACTTTAAAGGAACAATTGAAGAGTGGGCAAAGACTTACTTAAAACATTTTGTAGCATAAGTTTACAGGCGTTCAGAGTATATGATTGAGAAATATGCTAAACCATTTGAAAAATATATACATTGACAAAAAAGTATATATAAATGACCCTTCCTAAAATCTATCACAATGGAAAAAAGAAAAAAAGTAATCGTTTTGACAGGCGCAGGTATTAGTGCAGAAAGTGGCATACAAACTTTTCGTGATGCCGACGGACTTTGGGAAGGACACGATTGGAGAGATGTAGCCTCGCCCGAAGGCTGGAAAAAAGACCCTGTTTTGGTACTGAAATTCTATAACGAACGCCGTCAGTTGCTCAAAACTGTTTTTCCAAATGAAGGACACAAGGCGATTGTTCGCTTAGAAGAAAAATACGATGTTTGTATCATTACGCAAAACGTTGATGATTTGCACGAGCGAGCAGGAAGCAGCAATATCGTTCATTTACACGGAGAACTGAAAAAATCAAGAAGTAGTTTTGATACATCGCTCATTTTTGATTGTGATGAAGATATAAACATAGGCGATAAATGTGAAGATGGCTCGCAAATCAGACCTCATATTGTTTGGTTTGGCGAAGATGTTCCGTTGATTAGTGCCGCATATCGTTTGGTAGAAGAAGCTGATTATGTGCTGATTATCGGTACTTCTATGCAGGTATATCCCGCTGCTGGGCTATTTCTTGCTGCACCAGCTCGTGCTAAAATCTTTTATATTGATAAAAATCCAGCAGGAGTTGCTAAAAAAGTCAGGATAATCGCACAAGCGGCAACAATAGGCGTACCTATGGTTGTAGATGAATTATTGAAAGAGGCTTAAATAAATAACGTTGAAATAACTTTAAAATGACTTTAAAATGACTTTAAAATTTAATACAAAAATACGCAATGAAAGATACTTTTTTTCAAGATACATTTAGATTTATAAAAAAAGACATCAATCTGTCTTTAAGCCTATCTTATATCATTTTAGTTTCGATAGGTATGATATTCGATGTGATGTATTACAAAGAGTTCGGTGTCAATATCATCGAATTTTCAGATATTAACGATTTTTTGTTAGCTCCGTTTCGAGATCCTGCTATCCTCATTTTTGTGATAGGAACTCTGGTATTTATGTTTGTCACTTTGTTTTTTGACGACTGGCTGGAAGACAATTACCCTAAAATTTACAAAGGTATGTATGCTGGTTTCAATCAAGAATCTTATGACAAATGGTACAAACGTTACAATGGCACATTTTTTTTAATTCTCTTTTTTGTTTATTTTGCTGCCAGAACTTATGGCTATTATAAAGCGGATAAAATTTACAGCAGAGAAAACTCAGCTGTCCATGTTGTGTTCAAAGACAACAAATTTGAGCCAACAGATACTTTATTGTATGTTGGAAAAACAAATAGTTATGCTTTTTTATTCAATAGGGAAAAAAAGCAGATTAAGGTTGTGCCTATGAGCGATGTATTGCGCTTAGAATTGGATAAAAAATAGTAAAAAACCTTCTTTATGTTTATATAAAGAAGGTTTTTTATTAGAAATGGATAGGTTTTATTGTTTTACCAATTTTCCAATACTTGTACCAATACTTGTTTTCATCGTATAAATATACTGCCCGCTGCTAAGATTAGAAGCATCTATATTGATATTTTCTCCACTATTTATGTTATTGTAAGTCACTTCAAAAACATTTTTGCCCAATACATCATAAATTGTAACTAACACATTATCAGCATTTTGCACATTATTTTGCAAACTAAACGACGTAGAAAAAGGATTAGGAAAAACCTTGCTCTCAAAAGTAGAAACATCTTTTGTACCTGTCGGAGAACTAAGCGCAGAAATTGTTTTTACCCCTTTTGAAGTTTTCGTCCACACAAAACCACAGCCCAAACCAATAAAATCAGCCTGTACAGGCACTATGTCGCCAGCCGCACCATCTCTCCAAACCTCAATTGCAAGCGCATCTGACGCAAAGCAAATACCATCTACCAAACCACTCTTTTTAGCTTTGTATTTTAGCTCGTAAATGCTCGTGTTATCATCTGCATTAACAGGTAGCACATTGAAGACCCAACTAAATAAAAGTGTTCCTTTTTTGATTTCGTTGTGCGAAGTCCCAGCAGGGTCATTACCAATATTTTTGAGTTCGGCAGAAATAAGTTCGTAATCTGAGGTTTTCCAAACAATACTCCACTGAAAACCTAACATTTTTTTAAACTCTTTTGCCATAATGTTTACAGTAATAATTTCATCAGTAGTAGCAGTAGTTTTGTCGCTTACTAAGCGAAATTCAGATTTTACAGGGCTTTGTGCGATTGCTATTTGTACAGCAAAAAATAATAGAAACAGGTGTAATGAGATTTTTTTCATGATAAAAATTTATTGTTTTAAAAAAATACGGTTTTTGATAAATAAACTTTTGTTTATCTTGATACAAAGTTACCCGCTTTATTTTTCCAAACAAAATACAAAAAAATGAACTTGTTGAATAAAATTTTTGTTGTTGTAAATATAAAATACTGTTTATCAGTTATTTATAAAAACAAAAAGCTAATATTTGTTAAATATTTTACAAAAAATTAAAGATAAACAAATGTAATTATTTGTTACTATTTGATTACTTTTTATATTTTTGTATCTTTGTCCTACGGCTTAACTATGAGTTCCTTCGCAAGCTCAAGATGACAGCATATAGAAATCTAATAAAATCTCCTGTTTTCATAAAAAAGGTAAAAACAAATGCACTCTGGTATAACAGAAAATTTAAAAGTAAAACTAATGACAAAACAAGAACTAATTGCAGAAATAACAACCGCTTTTGAAAAGGTTAAATTAGAAGATGGAATTGGTATTTGGGAAGCGCAAGGTATAGACGATTATGCAGACTTAGAAACGATAGCAGAACTCAGAAAAAAAGATGAAAGACACAATTGGAACAATATTCCATACAAAGATTTGGCAGATTGTTCGAGTTCACTGTCTTTTTTTGATGCCAAAGGCATGAGATTTTCTTTGCCAAAACTTCTTATTTTTGATATTTTAGCAGATGAAATCTATGAAGAAGAAGCCAATTATTCGCCTGACGTAGTGTTTACATTAGGTTACAACCTTGACGAAGTTTATCAAAAAAACAGGTTTTCATTGTTCGATAAACAGCAAATACAAGCAATTATTCATTTTTTGGAGTATAAATTAGAAGAAATAATCGAAAAATACAAAATGTATTCAGAAGATTATGCTGCTAATCAAGATAGCGTTTATTCGAGTTATGGATACCTCGAAACGAAAAGAACGCTCGAAGAGTGGAGAAACAAAGACAACAAAATTCTGTGCTTTAATAAGGTGTGACTAATAACTTGCGTTTTCTGCTTGCCTATTAAAAGCTATACTTCACTAAATTTTCAGCCCAATGCGCTGCATTGAACTTCTAATTTAGCTCGTCTATCTTCTAATATACTAACC
>JANMGN010000756.1:0-1594 GCA_031374645.1 Chitinophagales bacterium
TTTCAATAGCTTGGCTTCTACCAAGAGCATATAAACCTTCATAGTTATTTGTAAATTCGGAGTTAGAAATATAGATGATTGCAGCTGTACTACTACTCGGAACACTCGTGAATACGGCATATTTAGCATCACTAATTTTAGAGTCTATAATTTTTAGTTTAGCTCCTTTATCCACCTGTATTCTGTCCCACATTTCTCCGCAGCCTCTCATTTCAGCATAAATTGTAAGCGTATTTGGCGCACGGACAATAATACTTGCAGCACTGCCCATTATTATTTGAGATAAATCATTTTTTGATTTAGCAAAAGTATAATCTTCATCTATTTCTAAAGTACCGTTAATGTATAAGTCTTGGCGAGTTGTAGCAGCTACGGATGGTATCAACATAGGCGAACCATTTGGGTAAGTATTTGAAATATTATGGAGCGTACTAAGTTTTGTCGTTACCCCTTTTGTTCCAGCATATACAGTATTTGGTCCCGTTTTATTAGCCCCAAAACTATAAGTAACAGTAATATTTGAGCTAAATGACTGATAAACATTACCAGAATCAAATTTATAGTATGGAATCGTTAATTCTAAGTTTAAAGTTAGTTGAAAAGGAGCGTTATTAGTTCTTTGAATACATAAATCGTAGTTCATACAACCTTGTTCATCTTTAACAAAAGCAAAATTATCATTCAAATTAGGACTGTTATTTGCTGCAAATATATTATTTCCAGCGTTTCCAGTAATTTTGATAGCTGCTTTATCATCATTTAGCAGGATGACCTCACTATCCCATAAATTTCCGTCTTCATCTGTAAAGTAGGGTAGCGAGAAATCACAAATACGAAGAGTGTAACATTGAGAGTTGCATAAAGTAGGGTTGGACAAGGTTGTATTGTTACCATCGAACAACTGAGCATCAAATTCTACGGGAGACTGAGCGTTCAATATTCCAAATAGGAAAAATAAAAGGGATGATAAAAAATTAATTTTTTTCATAAAAAGAGGTAATTAAAAAGTGATAAAATTACCCAACTATTCTATTTATCTTTATTAGAGATAATAAATAGCATGGGCGTTCCAATTACTTTAACTTCGGAGGTTCTTGCAAAACCTAATCAATCTAAGCAAAGGGAACGCCCATGCTGTTAGTATAACAACATGAGCAATTCACATTTTACCCTTTTGATAGATTGAAATTAGAAAAAATTGCAAGATTTCCGAAATTAATCAAAAGTTTTTAAAGCGAATCGCTAATATTTTACAGTATTCAGATACATTTATACTATTATAAGTGTATGAATATTATTTTATTTACAAATATGCGGACAAGATATTCATTTTTTTTGATATGTGCAAATTTTTACATACAAATTTGAGTGAAAATAAGCGTTTATAGATAAACGGATTATTAAAAATGCTAATAAGGTAATACAACTATTTATGCAGTATTTAATTTTAAAAAAGGCTTTTTTTTATCATTTAATTTCTTTTTTATGCTTTTTTACTACAATAACATGACCAAAATTCACTAATCCAATACCCATCAAAACGAGTAATCCGCCTGCAAAAACAGACAATGAAACTTCTTCTTTTAGTATCAAA
>JANMGN010000759.1:0-3943 GCA_031374645.1 Chitinophagales bacterium
AAATAATAAAAAATCGTCGAAAAACCGGGCGTTTGCGCTATGAAAAAAGAAATTGTTAAAACTCAATCAAAAGATGCCACCAATTCAAAAGTAGAAATGGGCGGTTATCAAATGCTGGTAAGAGGCGAAATTATGCGTGGAAAATTTCGTAACGGTTTTGAAAATCAAGTCCCTTTTAAGAAAAATAAAGTTACTAATTTGAAATATACGCTACCAGATGTTGCGCATACTTTTAAAAAAGGACATCGTTTGATGATACAAATTCAAAGCACTTGGTTTCCTTTGATGGATAGAAATCCTCAGCAGTTTATGAATATTCACAACGCAGTAGATAGTGATTTTAAAAAAGCGACAATTCGTATTTTTCACGATGAAAAACATCCTTCTAAAATTGATTTTTTGCAAATTAAATAGAGAGTAAGCGTTTATTTTTAACCGTCGAAAAGGCGCATTTATCTACCGTAGGAGTATTTTTATCGAAAAAAAAGATGTTTTTATAAAAAAAAGGAACTTCAAAAGGATAATTTTGGTCATTATAAAATCAAAACATAAATTTTGCTATACTTTATTTTTTATTTTTACGAAAAAATACTACCTTAGCGTTAAATGTTTTTCATTTTAATTTTTTTCACACTTTATTTTTTATTTTTTAATGGCAACCAATAGCGATATTTTTTCCAAATTTAAAGGCTTATTTGTAATAGAAGACAGTGCGCCTACGCCTGTAACTGAGCAACAAAGCGTTCCTCCAACTACTAATCAACCTACTGTCACACCGCAGCCTACGCCTTATACTCCACCCATTATTTCTGGTGGTGTAGCTAATGACAAGGTAATGGAAAGTTTGTCTAAGGCGTTGGAAACCAATAATTTAGATGGATTTGATTACTTTGAATTTAGAGGTTCTTTGTTGTCTTTGTCCAAAATGCCAATGGATGAGCAGACTCGTTTTCAATCTGCTTTTGCGATGGCGCAAACGATGGGCGCAACTGCACAAAAATTGACAGATTCGGGAGCGCATTATTTGAATGTTTTGAAAAATGAAGAACTCAAATTTCAACAAGCACTCGATAATCAAAAAAGTGGAAATTTGGTAGCAAAGGAGCAGGAAGCTAAAAACTTGGAAGGCGTTATTACGCAAAAAGCAGAACAAATCAAGCGTTTGACAGAAGAAATTCAACAGCATCAAGCGCAAATTGAAGATATGAAAAAACAAATTGCGGAAATGGGTGCAAAAGTAGAAAATGCTAAAAATGATTTTCATGCGACCTACAATTTGCTCACTTCACAAATTCAGGCAGATTTGGCAAATATGCAAAAATATTTGAAGTAAAAGACACTCTCAATTTTTTAAAATCAAATTAAAATGAAAAAAAACGATTTACTCTGGGGCTTACTTATTGTAGTAGCTGTTGTTTTTGGATTGAGGATTATTGGTCCACTTTTCAGAATGGGTTTCAATATTCTTCTTTTTGCTATTATTGCAGCCGTTGTTTATTCTTTTATCAATCCACATTTTAGAGCAAGAATGCTCAATATTCTAAACTATATTAAAAATCAAATTTTTAACAAGTAAACATTTAATACTATGGCAGATTTGCAACCTTTTCAACCAAAATCATTTTGGCAACGCCCCGAAGGTGTTACAGGAATGTTTTTTATGGGCGGCATTATCCTCGCAGGAGGATATTTATTTATGAAAGTATTGCCTACGCTGATCACTTTGGCAGAAAATACTTTATATCTTGGTCTTTTAGTAGCAGCTTTTGCAGCGCTTGTTTTTGTCGTTTTAGACCCTCGTGCAAGAAATCTCGTTTGGTACATGTACAAAAGTGTGATGCGCTGGATTACAGGACTTTTTGTTCAGATTGACCCAATTGGTATTTTGAAATCGTATGTAGAAGATTTGGAAGATAATCTTTCAAAGATGAACAAACAGATTGGAATGTTGAGAGGTCAAATGCAAAAACTGAAAGAAATCATTGTGACTAACCAAAAAACAATTGATAACAACCTAAATCTTGCGAACAAAGCAAAAGAAAACAATAATCAAGCGATTATGGTTTTAAAAGCTCGTAGTGCTGGGCGTTTGAAAGAATCTAATTTTCGTCTTGATGATTTGTATAAAAAAATGGAAATTTTGTATCGTGTTTTAGGCAAAATGTACGAAAATTCTGAGATTTTGAAAGAAGACATCAAAGACCAAGTGATGGTAAAAGAACAAGAGCGCAAAGCGATTACTGCAAGTCACTCTGCAATGACTTCTGCTATAAATATCATCAACGGCAACTCTGATAAAAAAGCGATGTTTGATATGGCAATGGAAGCCGTGACAGATGATGTTGCGATGAAAGTTGGCGAAATGGAGCGTTTTATGGATATGTCAAGCAACTTTATGAATTCTATTGATTTACAAAATGGTGTTTTTGAAGAAGAAGGCTTAAAAATGCTTGATCAATGGGAAAAAGAAGGCTCATCACTTTTACTTGGTAAAGACAAAGAATTGCTTATTGCAGCAGCAAATGACAACTCAGATGTAGTAAATTTTAATCAAAATACTACAAAACCAAGTGCTGGGCGCACGAATCAATATGATTCTTTATTTGATTAAAACAGCTCAACTGAATACGGATTTCTAAAAAATAAAATTTTAAAACAACTCAACTATTTTTTAAATAAATGGCACGTTTAACCACATTTTCAAGATTTTTAATTACGCTGGCAATCGTAGGCGCAGTCGTATTTGCATTGTTTAAGTTTTTTCCGCAATTAAAAAGCTGGAAAGATGGCAAAATGCAAGAAACAACTACGACAGCAGATAGTCGTACAGATAATGACGACAACGGCGGCGGTAGTTCGACCACCACAACACAAAATACTACAAATACAGAACGAGTACCTTTCGCTTACACACCGCCTGCTCCTGTAAATGGCAAGCTCAAAGGTGTAGTAGAATTGGGCGCAACTGGTTTCAATTCATTTATCATCAGAGTAGATGCTCAAAAAAATTGGAAACTCGAAAAAGCAGAATATGGAGCAAGTTTAGTGTATGAAAAATTAGCTACTGATGATGACATCAAAGGCGGTTTGAAACGTTACATTGGTGATATGTTGGCTTTTGGCGTAGGGCCTCGTGACATTCATTTTGTGATAAGTTCGGGTGCAAAAAAAGTGGATATTACTACAAAAATCCAACAAACTTTGACTACAATGGGTTACGTAACCAATACGGTTACAGCAGAGCAAGAAGGTCGCTATGGCTTAAAAGCGTGCTTACCACAGGCTTATCGTGGCAATGGTTTTGTAGTAGATATTGGGTCAGGAAATACCAAAATATCAGTCGTGAAAGGAAGTGCGGTACAATCTTATGAAAGTTTTGGTGCAAAATATTTTCAAAATGGAACAAGCGATGATGCTGTTTCAAGCGAAATTACAAGCAAATGTAATAATATTCCAAGCGGAAATCGTGGAATTTGCTTCGTAATTGGAGGTATTCCTTTTGAATTAGCAAAACAAGTGCGCAACGGCAAAGAACGTTTTACGGTTTTGAAAGCACCGAGTGACTATAAAGCGGACGGTGAAAAACAAAAAGCTGGAATCAATATTTATAATGCAGTAGCAAAATCTACGGGTTGCAAGCAGTTCGTTTTTGACTGGGATGCTAACTTTACAATTGGATTTTTATTGGATATGTAATTTGTTTTTTGTTATAAAATAAAAATGCCTTTTTGCTGCGAGTGCAGTAAAAAGGCATTTTTTGTTTTATGTAAATCGAATATTTTATTGCTTTATCAACTTCATTGTCGTTTGTGTACCAAATTCAGTAGTCATTTGTACGTAATAAATACCGAGTGAAAAACCATTGAGCGAAATATCTATTTTGTTTTCTCCTTCAAAAATAAATTGCTCATTTTGCAAAACAAGTTGTCCGTTGCTATTGAAT
>JANMGN010000784.1:0-2665 GCA_031374645.1 Chitinophagales bacterium
AAATCCTTCAAAGCCTCTGTAACTTCCTCATAATGAACCCATTGTACAGTTTCGGTGCTTCCCAAAGCTGTTTTCAAAATCTCCCGATGCGGCGGAGTTGCTGCGATACCACACAAGATTATTTTTTCTAATGCAAAAGCATCAGCCGTGCGAAAAGCAGAGCCTACATTTAGTGCCGAACGGATATTATCTAAGACCAAAACGACGGGGAATTTTTCTTGATTTTGGAAACTTTCGGCATCTGTTCTGCCGAGTTCATCGAGTTTTAATTTTTGCATAATTTCTATTTATTGCTTATTTAATTTACCATTTTCTCAATTCAAATCTATTTTTTTTACGCCTTTTGCTTCGCCCAAAAACAAGCGAATAATCCGAAGCGCATCAGCATTAGAAGGCATTGGCGTGATAAAATCTTTTAGTTCGTGCGGACTTGAAAAAGAATCAGAATTGCTAAAATAACCAAAACCTTTAAATTTATTTCCTTCGACCAAAACGACGGATTTTTCATCTTTATCTCTGCCTTTATCTATCAAAATAAAATCTTTTTCAAAAGCAATTCGCAAACTATTGACCGCTTCGGCGGCACGTTCGTTGTAGGTAAAAGCCATTTCCTCCTCACAACAAGCTCCTTTGCATTGGTTCAAATGATACAAAAAACAAACGCCTTCTTGGGTTTCCAGACCTGTCATTTTAGAGCATAATTCATATTTTTTGACCATCGCTTTGAGTGCGCCTTTGGCATAACTTAGTTGCGAATACTCTGCCAAAATAGTCATTTTTTTACGAATAGCTGCCGCATTTTTTGCTGCTGCAAGCCGAATAAAATTTTGCTCGTCATTGTAAGAATAAATCACATAAGGCAAGTTTTTTGCTCTTTGTGCTTTGTTTATCCGAGGCATTATTTTCTTAATCTCTTGATTTTCAAGGAGTAAGGAAATTAATTCTGAGCCAGTAAGCTCAAAAGAAATATCAGATACACTGGCATAAATTTTAGCACCTTTTTCAGTTTTATCCGCAAAATGCTCCATAATGCGTTTTTTGATATTGATGCTTTTTCCTACATAAATAATATCGCCGTTGCTATCGTGAAGGTAATAAACGCCTGTTGCCTCGGGTAATCCGTGTAACTTTTCGAGTGTAATTCCTTTGGGTAATTGCGATTCTTTGATACCTTGATTTACTCGCTCGACCATACTTTCTGTACCGTTTTCTATGGCGATTATTTTTTCAAAAACCTGTACCGTAGCGAGTGTATCGGCTAAGGCACGGTGTCGGTCATTCACTTTTATTTTGAGTACATCTATCAGATTTCCGAGGGAATAAGAGCGCAACCCTGGCATTGCTTGACGAGAGAGCCGCACCGTACAAAGCTGTTTTCTGACAAAAGAAAAACCCAAACGTGCAAATTCTTCTCGGACAAAATTATAGTCAAATTTCACATTGTGCGCTACAAAAATGCAACCTTCGGTCATCTCCACAATTTTTTTTGCTACTTCGTAAAATTTGGGCGCATCTTCGAGCATTTCGTCCGTAATCCCAGTAATTTGAGTGATATTGTAAGGCACAGAACGCTCAGGATTGAGTAGGGTAGAGAATTGCTCTAAGATTTGTGTACCGTCGTGTGTAACAATTGCGATTTCGGTTATTCGGTCACGACTTGCAAGACCGCCTGTCGTTTCTACGTCTATGATGGCAAATTTTTTCATCTATTTTTTTTCTTTATGGCAGATTTTTTCTTGTTTTTTGTGTTTTTTTCTGTATCAATCGTATATTTTGCGCCTAATTGAAAGCGTGGTTCAAAAATCCTTGCTTCAATATTGAAAATAGGCAAATATCTTTTTTGATTTAAGACAGGAATTAATGGATTTTGTTCATAAATGGAGCTAATTCCAAAATACCAAGCCACGTTTGGAAGCCAACGCAAATCCAAAGTAATTTTTTCATTTAGCTTATAAGTAGCTGTAGGTACAAAATTTATTTTGAAAAAACCAGCAATATTTTTTGTAGGGAAAGCTAATGATGTTGTAGGTAAAAAATTACGATAATCAAAAATAAATGAGCTTTGTACGCCCACCCAAAACTCTAATTTATCATATTTTTTTATGGGCAAAAAATATAAATAGTTCAAAGAACCTGAAAAACGAGTAGAATTTCCTTCAAACTCTTTCACTTGAGATAGATACTTTCCATTTTCTAACTTCAAATTCCTTCTACCCAAAAGAGCTGGAATAGTATTTGCGAGTCGGTAGCCTTTTTCAAATCCATTGTGAAATTCTTTGATGTGCAAGCCTATTTCGTGCATACGATTTCGTTTATCCTTCATTTTATAGACGTATAAAATTGGACTAAATGAAATTTCATTTTTTTGATAACTATAAGTGGTATCATTTACTTTTGAAATGCCGTATTTGGGTTCAATATTAAAATTCAAACCAATGCCCTTTTCTTGTGAAAATAAAAATAATGGAAAAAAAGCGAGTAAAAAAGTTAAAAAGTGTTTCATGGCTGTACATTTTTTTATGTTGAAATAAATAAGCCACAAGATACGATTTTTTTTAGGAGTGCAAAAAAAATGCTGCATTTCGATTTTTTTATTAAAAAAAACTGTTTTTATCAAACTTAGCATTAATTTTGTATTATATTCTTTTTTAATATTTAATTTAAA
>JANMGN010000817.1:0-5640 GCA_031374645.1 Chitinophagales bacterium
GCAGCGCATTGGGCTGAAAATTTAGTGAAGTATAGCTTTTAATAGGCAAGCAGAAAACAAAAGTTATTATTTACACGTTACTAAGTAGTCAAATTTACAATTTCTCGACAAACATTTTCAATACGCCGCTTGCCTTCCCATTTTTTATTTTTACAAAATAAATACCTGCATTAGCATTTTGTAATTGTATCGGAATTTTTTGCTCGCCTTGTACTAAATTATTTTTTTGTTTAAAAATAACCTTTCCTAAAACATCTGTTATTTCGATTTCTACGTTTGTAAATGACTGATTACCAACGTTTAAATCAAAATTTCCTTGATTTGGATTCGGCGAAATAGTGGCTGTAAGTTTATCAAAAATATCATTGGTAGCCACTATGGAGCTTATATTGACTTGCTTTTTTGCAGGTAAACTTGTACACTTACCGTAAGCGATAAGTGTCGTTGGATAAACACCTGTTTTTTTATATTCGTGAGTAGGATTTTCTTCAGAAGAAGTTGTCCCATCTCCAAAATCCCATAGATAAGTATTTGCGTCTGTCGATGTATTGTTAAAAATAACTGTTCCATTATTTTTGGAAAAAGAAAACAATGCGAGAGGAAGTGCTTGAATTTCTAATTGAAATAGTGCTTCTTCTTTTTGCGTTAAATCTTGCGTTCTCAATTTTACATTATTAGTACCATAACTATTAAAAGTAACCGTAATTGGCCCAGCTCCGCTTGCCGTAGCTGGTGTTGCACCTAAGCCAAAATCCCAAATATAATTGTATGTAGGCCCTGTTTTGGCAGCAGAAAAAACAACTGTTTCTTTTACACAAATCGTTGATTTAGAGCTTTTTATATCAGAAGAAACAGGTATTTTTTGATATTCTTTTACTTGTACATTGTCTAAATACAAAATACTTCTTCCAGCACTTGTACCTTGAAAACCGAAGTAAATATTTTTTCCCTTAAAAGCAGAAATATCCACCGCTTCTGTTCTCCATTGGTTTTTATTAGAAGCCAGCCATTGCGGATTTGTGGTATTTGCGGTCGCTAAATCCATGCCCAAGCGATTGTAAATTTCTACACCGTTTTTGTGGTCACAATTGTCATAAACAAAAACTCTCAGACGGTCTGAGTTACTTGAATTCACTAAAAAATTTCCATAAGCAACATCAAAAAGCAAATGAGGACTTTTAGAAGTATCTGAAATCGAAATAGGTACACTGTATAATTCGTCTTTTTGAGCGACAGGACTTCCTGTAAAATCAATCAACATTGTCACTGTTTTTTTGCCATTTGCACTTATCGCCTCAAAAGGGACAAACGTATTTCCTCCGTCAGGATTAATTACGCCCCAACCCAAAGGATAATTGTTTGCATCAGCATTAAAATCTTGAGTATGATTAAAATTTGCAGTATTTTTTGTCAAATCATTACAACTGTAAGTGATTTCTGTTTGTAAAGTATCATTGAATGAAAATGAATCATTTGATGTATTTGCCCAAACTTTTAGCGTTATTTTACCCGTACCATCAAAGGTTATTTTATCAGAAAAAGTATAAATTACGGTACTCAAAGGCGTGATTGTATCGCTGATTACCTTAGTCACAATTGGCTCATTCCCAAATTGATAATTCACTTTTACGCTTGTAAGTGTCTGTAAACCAGTATTTTTTATATTGATTAAAACAGAATCCGTGACAGTTCCGCATTGCGAAAAGTAGCGTGTAAGCGGTCGTTTTACTGCCGTAGTTGCCAAGTCTATTTTCTGAGGACAATTGAGCAAGCCACCTTTGTATTTTATGGCATTGATGCGTCTTCCTCGCAACTGCCCCAAGCTATCTGCCGAACGAACCGAAAACCAGTTTTCATCTCTAAAAAAGTTGTTACTGATTTTTATTTTTGCAGAACCACCTGAAAAAGTCGCCAATGAATCCATATATCGATTGCCTAATTGGAGTACGGAGTAAAATTTCACGCCAGCTGCTACGTCCCAATTTAAAGTCACAGAATCTGGACAAGCTTTGCTTACTTTTAGATTTTTAGGCGCAGCCACGATGTGAAAAGGCAAAGCACTTTCGCTCGTAGTACCGTTGTATTCTAAGCGAATTTTGCCTTTTGAAGTTTGTATAGCAGGCACTTTATAATCTATATAAGTTTTGGACAGAAGGGCTTTTGTAGGCGAAGACCAAGTGTTACCATTATCACTCGAAAACGAAATATTCACATTTCCTACGGAATCTTTGTTAGGTGTTTCCCAACGTATTTTTGTCAATTCGCCAGGCGTAAATGCCTCATTACCAATAGGATGCGTCAAAGTTACATCTTCTTCCACCCAATCAAAAGTAAGGTAAAAACGTTGTGAACCAAAAGGAACAGCCCTACCTTTTACCTCAATTTTGTAGTTTCCAAAAGGATTATTAATGACCACTTGCTCTACATTATTCAAAGAATCACGCCCTTTTCGAGCCGCCGCATTTAGTTTTGCAATATCTGGCGTGTGGTCGAGTACCCAAGGTTGAAAAATTTCTTCAGGCGCATTTGGCACTTCTGGAATACTTTTTACCAGCAAATCTAAATCATTTATCAATGCTTTTTGTGTATTTGGCGACGCTTCTTTATCGTCCCAATTGAGCATTATTTTGAGTTGCTTGTATTTTTTTATTGGATTTGGCAAGGTCAAATTTTGAGTATATATTTTATCTTGCGAAGTGCTTCCTTCCATAAACCATTGATTTTCAATAGCTTGTACAGCACGTTTTGTATTTACATTTCCCCAACCAAACAAAAAATCAGGCCCTTGTTTTCCCAATTCCGTAGCCGTATTGAGCAAATAATTTTTCATCAAAAGTCCATCAGGATTATCGCCATTATTTTTCAAACGATATGCCTGATACATAATCGCCAAAACACCAGCCGTGGCAGGAGCAGAAAACGACGTGCCAGTATTGACCTGATAAGCATTGTTCGGCATGGGCGCATTCACATTTGTTCCATGTGCCGAAACATCAGGTTTTATGCGTCCGTCGTGCGCTGGGCCTCGGCTACTCGTTGGCTCTATCGCTAAATTTGCACCCAAATTTGCAACAGAAATACTATTTTTAGATTGCTTGTGTCCACCCGTTATATTGCCCCACTGACCACCAGCACCATAATTACAATTTGCGCCATTGTTGTTTCCACCAGAAAAAACGTGCATCAGTTTTTTGTTCGCAAGCAATTGAATATCAATGGTTTGTGAGCCAGTTGAATAACGATTACAATTGTCAGAATACGACGTATTCGTAACCATAACGTTGTGGTATTTATGCAAACCAATAGTCGTATCTGTAAAAGTAGCATCGTAATCTGTGACATAGATTTTTGTACCTGTAGCAATTCCTTTTTTTAAAGGGTCAAGGTTTCCTGAACCACCTAAAACGCCAGAAACTTGATCACCATGCTCCACTGTTCCCAATCCTTTTGCCACATTTACGACACGATTTTTGAAATCTATATGAGGTCCAACGATACCATCGTCACGCACGAGAACATTTACGCCTTCTCCATTGAGGCGTGTGCCAGTCGTAAATTCATCGTCCAAACCATTTGAGTTGTGTAAAAGTCGGCTATCGTTGTCTTCGATTTCACCAGGAGGAGGAATCAAATCTAAATGCCAAAGGTAATTTTTTGACGTAACTGACTGAATATCAACTATTTTTATCGTTGCATAAACAAAGTCACGTGTAGGAAACGAGCGTGTAATACGTATATTGTCTTTTTGTAAAAACGCTATCGCATCAGTGTAGGAGATATTTTTATGCCATTGCAAAACAACTTCCAACTCATCGTTTTCCACTTTTGCATAATCTGGAAAAGGCGGCTCACGGAGGTCAATACTTTGCTTCCAAAAAGGGTCTATTTTGACAACACTTCTTGGCTTAAAATTAGCGAGTGTTTTCCAATCAAAATTTTTATCCACCGATACCAAATAAGCATTACTCGATAGGTATTCGAGCAACTCTACACCACGATTTTGCAAGTCATTTTGCTCTTGTTGCAAAGGGATTTTATAGAATTGCACCACTCTGTATATTTTATTTTTCACATATTCATTTTGTTGAATATCAGTATTTTGTGAAAAGTAAATATAATTTTCGGGTAAAAAAACGTTAGTAGAAGCAAGTTCTAAACGATAACGTATATCTTGCGCAAAAACGAGTGTTTTTGCTAAAAAAAGAAATGTAAAAAAGAGTAATTTTTTCATGTCAATTTTATTTTTATAGGTAATTTATATAGGTTTTTTTTGCTCATAAAATGCCGCTTTTGAGATAACATACATACTCAAAGCTAAAAAAACGTGACTAATGTCTATGTGATTAAACCAAGGGTTTAAGCCGATTTTATTGCTAAAAAAGAACGAGCCTACACCTGCAATAAGCAGCGCAAAAATGATTTTTTTACCTTTTTCGGAGCTATTTTGCTTGATTAATAAGGCTTGCATTGGAAAAATAAGTAGTAAAAGCAGCAGCGTAGAATGTATCTGCACATAAGCAAACGCCAAATTATATAACTCCAAACTTAGCATCGTGACAAATATAAGGATATTTATTATACTAAAATAAAAATGAAGTTGTTTTCTTTCTAAAAAAAACAAATTGATAGAAATTTGAGCCAAAACACTCATTGCAAACATTCCACTGAGCCAACCTGGTAGTTTCATTGCGGCGAATGTTCCACAATACAAAAAGGCATGACCAAACAAACCACCCAGAAAAGTAGCAGACATAATAAAGAAAAAATAGTAACGCCATAGTCTATTTTCGTTCCAACTATCTGATTTACCAAGTTTTACATAGTAGTAGAAACAAATCATTGCAACAAAAAGGTCAGTAAGTGTACATATTGGTTCTTGTATCAAGATTCCAAAAAAATATATCGAAGGTTGATTCATTTCAGCAGGGTATAATTTTTAAATTCTCCAACCCTATAACCTGTCCATTTTTCAACAAACATCTTAAAACGGTCTTTTAGTTTGAAACGATTTTGATGAATGGGATCAAAATCAAAATGCCAATTTTTGCGCTGAATACGTGCTTGCATTACCGCAGGATGCGTATCTTGAAAAGGAAAAACAGCGTCCGCTTCTTTTGAGAAATCGTAGCTTTCTTGACGTTGTTTTACTTGGTCACCATGATACATTTTATCTTGAAAATTCAGTTTTTCTTTGAACTTTTCAGGCTCACGCACATAGCCATAATGATATATTTCTGCATCTAATAGCTTGACGTTCAGTTTTTTATCATCATCTATACGAAAAGATTGCGCATCCCTATAAGAATAAATACTAGTACGATTTCTGACAATTCTAATTTCTCTACGGTACCAACGATACGAAGCTCCGATGAAGTCATAACTCCCAAAAAAGTGTTTGTATTTCAATAAAAGTCCATCAACTTGCTCGTCATGAAAGTGCTTTTGCATAGCATTTTTTATCTCGTCCAAATACTTTTCATGCACCACTTCATCGGACTGAATGTAAAAACACCAATCTGTATCTTTTGAAATAGCAGCCAAAGCTTTATTCGTTTCTTCTGCCATCGCAGAGCCGCTTTTAATGTCTGGTTTGATATTACAAAAGGTATTACAGGAGACTCGCTCAACAAAGAAGGGGTG
>JANMGN010000843.1:0-13296 GCA_031374645.1 Chitinophagales bacterium
TGGGAGCTCCTGCTCACAACAAAACTGATGTAAACCGAAGCAGTTTCTAATGAAATAAGTCGTTTTTGATATACAAAAAGCTATCGGCTAAGTTTTTACCAAAAATTATAAAATGCTAATAATCAGTATTTTATAAAAATAACTATAAAAAAATGAAATCAATACTCATCATAATAAATATATTTTGCTCTTATTTTCTTTTTGCCCAAAAAACAATAACGGGCATGGTTACTAACGAAATGGAAGAGCGTCTTCCGTTTGCAACAGTTCAATGGAAAAATACCAAAAGCGCAGTTGCAACGGATGCCGAAGGTAATTTCATGATTTCTGCGAGGTCAAAAACAGATACATTACTCGTTTCTTATACGGGTTACGAGCCTGCCGAAGTCATCGTAGAACCGCACGAAAAAATGCTTTGGATAGAAGTTAAAGGCATCAAAGCATTAGGCGAAACGGTTATAAAAGCGGCACGCCCAGATAATTTTGTTTCTACTTTGGAAAAACGTCATGTGGAGCAAATTACTTCTTGCGAACTCCGAAAAGCACCTTGTTGTAACCTCTCAGGTAGTTTTGAAACCAACGGTTCTGTGGATATTTCTTACCCGAACGCTGTTACAGGCGCAACCGAAATACAGTTGCTCGGTTTGAGAGGTATTTATACACAACTCACTTTGCAAAAAAGACCAACTTTCTATGGTTTGGCATATCCTTTTGCCTTAGAATTTTACCCAGGAACTTGGCTCGATGGTATTTCTATTTCAAAAGGAGCAAGCTCTGTGGAGCAAGGTGCGCAATCCTTGACAGGACAAATTAATGTCGATTTGGTAAAACCTTATGAAGATAAAGCCTTGTTTGTTAATGTTTATGAAAGCTCACTGGGAACTTTTGAATCAAATATTCATGTCAATAAAAAAATTGACGATAATTGGAGTGCAGGTATTTTATTGCACGCAGATGTTAATAATAATGCTTGGGATCATGATAAAGATGGCTTTTTGAATATGCCTAAAAAGCAACAATTCAATGGAATGACACGCATCATTCATCAAGGAAAAACGTGGTATGGGCAACTCACTGTTCATGCCTTGCAAGATAATCGGGAAGGTGGACAAATTACGTTGCAACCCAAGCAAACCGAAGGACTTTGGAAAGTAAAACAAGATATGAACCGTTTTGATATTTCGGGGACGATAGGTTTTTTAAAATTTAAAAATCCTTACAATACCGCAGCCTTGATTTATGGTGCTACTATGCACAAAACCAATGAGTTATACGGAAAAAATACGCATATTGGCACACAAAATAGCTTTTATACTAATTTTATTTACCAAACAATCCTGGGTACTTCTGACCATAGTTTTAGGACAGGAGCAAGTTTTCAAATGGATAGTTACAAGGAAAAAGTTAATGATTTCAGCTTGGATAGAAAAGATATTTTGCCAGGTATTTTTGCAGAATACGATTATTCAAGACCTGTTTTGGGCGAAGATTTTACAGATTGGGGCATTATTGCAGGATTACGTGCCGATCGTCATCAAAAATTTAGTACGGTCGTTTCGCCTCGTATGAATTTAAAATATAATTTTTCTCAAAACACCATTTTACGTGCTTCGGCTGGTAGAGGTTGGCGTATGGCAAATATTATTCCTGAAAATTTGAGCGCACTTGCAAGCAATAGGAATTTGAATATCGCTACGAATTTGAAACCAGAAGACGGCTGGAATATTGGAACAAATTTTTCGACCCGTCTAAATATTTTTAATAAAAATGCTTCTTTATCGGGCGATATTTACCATACTTTTTTTACCAACCAAATTGTAGTTGATTTTGACCAAGACATCAAAAGTGTTAGTTTTTATAACCTTGATGGAAAATCATACGCCACCAGTTTTATGACCGTACTATCTTATCCTTTGTTTAAAAATGTAGATATTAAAATGTCGTATAAGTACAATGATGTAAAAACCACCTATAAAGGAGTATTAAAAACGCCACCTTTGGTTGCTACGCACAGAGGACTTTTGACCATAGATGCCAAAACAAACGATAAAACTTGGCTTTTTCACGTCACAACAAATTTTATTGGTAAGCAGCGTTTGGCAGACAATAGCGATTTGCCTTTGCAATACCACACTTCGCATCACAGTACAGCACCTGCATACATAAACATTAATGCGCAGATAACCAAGCTATTAGGTCGTTGGGAAATTTATTTTGGTGGCGAAAACCTGACCAATTACGTACAGCATACGCCTATCATTGCGAGCCAAGAACCTTACGGCACGTATTTCAATGCTTCGCAAGTTTGGGGTCCTTTGATGGGTATCAGAGGTTTTGTAGGCGTTCGTTACAGTATCACGCAAGAGGAAGCAAAAAACACTAAAAAATTACCTTTTACAGATTTAACCAAAGCAAAAACTGAAATATTTGAGGTAAAAGGAGATTGTGGAATGTGTAAAACTCGTATCGAAAAAGCTGCAATACAAGCAGGAGCAATTACCGCTACTTGGAGTTCTGAAACGCACTTATTAATCATTCGTTTTGATAAAAAACAAACCTCAAAGGCGGATATTCAAAAGGCTATCGCAAAAATTGGGCATCAAACAGAAAATTTCAAGGCGGATAAAAAAGTGTACGATGCCTTGCCAGCTTGTTGTCAGTATAAGCAAATTTGAAAAATATTTTACAAATATTTCTTAAGTATTAGAGTTGGAAGCAATCGAAATAACTCAATAATTTTAGGTTAATACTAAGTTTTACCTTATCTTTGCAAAAAAATTTGACGATGCAACAAGAATTAATATTAGGTATAGATGTAGGTGGCACTGGCGTAAAAGGTGGCTTGGTAGATGTAAGCACTGGCACGATGGTCACGGAGCGCTTTCGAGTAAAAACACCAAAACCAGCAACTGTACAAGCAGTAACAGATGCGTTTTGCGAGATAGTAAAACATTTTAACTGGAAAGGAAATATTGGCGTTGGTTTTCCGTCAGTTATCGCTAATGGTGTAGCAAAAACCGCTGCCAATATTGATAAAGACTGGATTGGTGGAAATGTAGAAGAACTTTTTGCTAAAGCAAGTGGCTGCACGATATTCTCTTTAAATGATGCCGATGCTGCAGGTATTGCCGAACTCTATTTTGGTGCAGCAGACGGACAACAAGGACTCACTATTATGCTTACCTTAGGAACAGGTATAGGAAGTGCCGTTTTTATGGACGGTGTTTTGATGCCTAATACCGAATTTGGACATTTGAATATTGATGATTTAATCGCTGAGAAATATTGTTCTGATGCTGTCCGTAAAAAATCGGGTATGACTTGGGACGAATATGGCAAACGTCTAAACCGTTACATCAAGCATCTTGACCGTGTTTTTTCGCCTAATCTTATTGTATTAGGTGGCGGTGGAAGCAAAGAATTTGCATCGTACAAAGACTTTTTAAAATCGCCAGTCAAAGTAACTACGGCTCAAATGCTCAATAATGCAGGAATCGTAGGTGCTGCCTATTATGCTTTTCATAAGGCAAACAAAATGAGTATGAAAGGTGTTATATAATAATGAAAAATGTAAATAATTCATTATCAGTTCATTGTAATCACTTTGACTAAGTTATTTCCAAAAATAATCAAGTTATTTAGCTAACTTTATTTGTACAAAAAATGATAGAATTACCTATAGTTGGTCAAAATACAGAGGTTGAAACAAAATCTCCTTCCAAACGTGGTAACCGTCCCGATTGGTTACGTGTGAAATTACCAATTGGCGAAAATTATAAAAAAGTTCGCAATTTGGTAGATACATATAATTTACACACGATTTGTCAAAGTGGCAATTGCCCAAATATGGGCGAATGTTGGGGCGAAGGTACGGCTACGTTTATGATTTTGGGAAATGTCTGTACACGTTCTTGCTCTTTTTGTGCCGTAAAAACAGGTCGTCCAAATGAATACGACGAAGACGAACCACGTCGTGTTGCAGAAGCAATCCGTTTGATGCAAGTAAAACACGCTGTTATTACTTCTGTAAACAGAGATGAACTCAAAGACCGTGGCGCAGAAATCTGGTATCAAACGGTAATACAAGTTAAAGAACAAAGTCCTTTGACAACGATGGAAACCTTAATTCCAGATACAAAAGCCAACTGGGAAGCACTCGAAAGAATGATAAGTGGCGGACAAGAAGTCGTTTCACACAACATGGAAACTGTGAAATCGCTGTATAGAAAAGTACGTCCACAAGGAAAATACGAGCGTAGTTTGGAACAAATACAACGTATAAAGGACTATGGGAAACGCACCAAAACAGGTATTATGGTTGGTTTGGGCGAAACCAAAGAAGAAGTTTTTCAGATTATGGACGATTTGGTAGAACATGGCTGCGACGTAATGACCTTAGGTCAATACCTGCAACCAACTAAAATGCACCTCGCCGTAGCAGAATTTATTCATCCTGATTTATTTGCAGAATACAAAGAAGTAGGTTTAGCAAAAGGTTTAAAATTTGTGGAAAGTGGCCCTTTGGTACGTTCATCATATCATGCAGAAAGACACATTTAAAAAAATCAATGCTAATAACCTCCATATTAATATTTTTGTTATTTATTGCTCTTTTTGCAGGGGCAGAACTTGCCTTTGTTTCGGCGAGTAAGCTCCGCATACAACTCAAACGAGAAAAAGGTTCTCGTAGAGGAGAAATATTAGCACAATTTTACGAAAAACCTTCCGATTTCATAGGCGCAATGCTTGTTGGGTTGAATATAGCACTTGTTGCGATAACATCGCTCATGACAGAACTCATCGAGCCTTGGTTGAAACCATTTATACACAACGAACTACTCCTTTTTTTTAGTATAACAATCATCATTACGCTTTTTGTATTGCTTTTTGGCGAATTTATACCTAAAATTTTATTTCGCTCTTATGCTGATGAAATTTTATTTTATTTAGCAATGCCATTGCGTTTCTTTTTGTGGATACTTGCACCTATTTCTTGGGTAATGACACGTATTGCAAAAGGAATTTTACGACTTTTTGGAAAAAAGGCACTCGAACACGAAGAAACTACTTTTGGAGCAGTCGATTTAGAAGATTTTGTAAAAAATACACGGACAACCTCCGAAGAAGAAATTGATACACAGCTTTTTGGAAATGCACTTTATTTAAAAGAAGTAAAAGCAAAAGCCTGTATGGTGCCTCGTTCAGAAATAGTTTGGATAGAAGCAAATGAAAGCTTAGATAAGCTGATAAAGATTTTTTCTGAAACAAAATTATCTAAAATATTGGTTTGTGAAGACGATTTAGATAATGTGTTAGGCTATGTACATCATCATCAAATGTTACATAAACCAAAGAGTATCAAGCAGATACTGATGAATATTGCCATTATTCCTGAAACGATGCGGGTCGATCAGTTGTTGAATTTTTTTACCAAACAACGTCTAAGTTTAGCTTGTGTAGTAGATGAATTTGGTAGTACTGCAGGCGTTATTTCGATAGAAGATATTTTAGAACAACTTTTTGGCGACATAGAAGACGAGTATGACCACGAAGATGAAGATTACCTCGAAGAACAAATTAACGAATACGAATTTCGTTTTTCTGGCCGTTTAGATATTAATTATTTGAATGAAAAATATGCGCCAATTATAGATTTTCCAGAAGGCGAATACTCGACACTTTCTGGTTTTATTGTCATCACGACAGGCGATATTCCTGAGCAGGGTGACATCATAGAACTCGATGGTTATCGTTTTACAATCGAACAAGTAAGCGATACAAAAATAGAAACCGTATTAGTGAAAAAATTGTACGATGATGTTTAAAAAACTGACTTATAAGACCGTTTATGAATAAAACAATTGCTAATTTTTTAAGTATTTTTTTCCATCCTCTTACAATAGTAACTTATATGACTATTGCCTTGCTTTTACTCAATCCTTTTTTATTTGGAAAAAATGACGTTATGCAAGGCTGGGGAACAGTTTTACAAGTATTTTTTAGCACTTTCTGCTTACCTGCAATGGCGGTTGGCATAATGAAAGGCTTGGATTTGATTTCCTCTTTTCAGATGGAAGACCGCAAAGAACGCATCATTCCATACATCGCTACGGCAACTTTTTACCTTTGGGTGTTTATGATGATGCGAAAAAACCCTAATATCCCAAATGTACTCACCTGCGCAATGCTTGGCTCTATCATAGGTATTTTTATGTCTTTTTTTATAAATAATTTTTCAAAAATTAGTGCGCACGCCGTAGGTGTTGGTGGACTGATTGGCTTAGTTATAGTAGCTATCCGCTGGTATGCTTACAGCTATTTTTACATTGATTATTATGGTGCAAAAATAGAAATCGGTGCATATTGGCTGTTTATCATAGTTGTTTTAATAGCTGGACTGGTCTGTTCTGCACGACTTTGGCTAAAAGCACACGATATGAAAGACATCGGAATGGGCTTTGCTGTCGGACTTATCGGACAATGGGCTGCATTTACTTTTTATGCGTAAATACCACTAACTTACAGTCCAAACGCTGGCAGAGTTTTAGAGCCCTGTTAGCGTTTATAATTATACTTTTAAATGAAAAAAATTCTTACGCTACTCTCCTTTTTATTTTTGCAAGCAACTATTTTTGCTCAAAAACAACCTTTAAGTTATTTTTTACCAGATGTAAAATACAGCGAAAATATACCTACGCCAGAGCAATTTTTAGGTTTTCAAATAGGAGAATGGCACGTCAGTCACGACCAAGTGGTTGCTTATATGCGTGAACTCGACCGCAGAAGCGATAGAATTTCGATAGAAATCCATGGAAGAACTTTTGAAAATCGCCCTTTAATGGCGCTTTACATCAGCTCGCCAGACAACCATAAAAAATTACAAGACATTAAAAATCAGCATGTTGCGCTGAGTGATCCTACGAAAAGTGCTTCGATAGATGTCAGTTCGATGCCAATAATCTTGTATCAAGGCTATTCTATACATGGTAATGAGGCAAGCGGCACAAATGCGGCGATGCTCATGGCATATTATTATGCTGCTGCACAAGGCGACGAGACAGAAAATATTTTAAAAAATACAGTAATTCTATTTGACCCGAGTTTCAATCCTGACGGTTTGCATCGTTTTTCGACTTGGGTAAATCAGAATAAAAGCAAAAATTTAGTAAGTGACATTGCCAGCCGTGAGTTCAGCGAAACTTGGCCCAACGGACGTACCAATCACTATTGGTTTGACCTTAATCGGGATTGGTTGGTGTCGCAAATGCCTGAAAGTCAGGGTCGTGTGCGCCTTTTTCAAGAGTGGAAACCCAATATTTTGACTGACCATCACGAAATGGGAAGCAACGGAACTTTCTTTTTTCAACCAGGTGTGCCTTCTCGTGTGAACCCAATTACGCCGAAGCAAAATCAAGAATTGACTTGGAAAATAGCCCAGTTTCACGCCAAAGCATTAGACCAAATTGGCTCGTCCTATTATACGCAAGAAAGTTTCGATGATTTTTATTACGGAAAAGGCTCTACTTATCCTGATGCACAAGGTGCAATTGGTATTTTATTTGAGCAAGCAAGTTCTCGTGGACATTTACAAAAAACAAGTAATGGTTTATTGAGTTTTCCTTTTACGATAAGAAATCAATTGACTACTTCCTTTTCTACCGTTCGTGCAGCGCAAGTTTTACGTACAGAACTACTTGATTATCAGCGTTCTTTTTATAAAAATGCCGTTTCTGATGGAAAAAATGACGCTCGAAATTGTTTTGTTTTTGGAGAAAAAGAAGACCAACAAAAGCAATTTTTATTTATACAAATGCTCAAAAGAAATAACGTAAAAGTATTTGAATTGGGCGAAAATACTAATTTGGATGGCAAAAAATTTGACAAAGGAAATGCCTATGTTGTACCGTTGAATCAGCCTCAATATCGCCTGATTCGAGGAATGTTTGAAACGCAAAAAACATTTGAAGATAGTCTTTTTTATGATATTTCCTCTTGGACATTGCCTTTGGCATTCAATATTGCTTATGCAGCAGGCAATGCGCAAGTTATTTTGGGAAAAGAAATAAACGAAGTACAGCAACCCAAAGGTACAATTATTGGAAACAAAAGCACTTACGCTTATGTCATGGAAAATGACGCTTATTTAGCACCAAATACCTTGAATTTTTTACTCAATGAGGGTCTTATCGTAAAAGTCGGTGCAAAACCTTTTATTGCAAAATTGACTACTGGCAAATCTCAGAAATTCTCTTATGGCGCACTGTTGATAACAGTAGGAAATCAGACCCGAAGCGGCGAAACGATTTATCGGTTGCTCGAAAGCCAAGCAGAAAAGAATAACATCAATTTTTATGCTATTGAAACAGGTTTGACCGAAGAAGGTATAGATTTAGGAAGCCCGAATTTTACTGTTTTGAAACAACCAAAAGTAGCTTTGATAATTGGCAACGGCATAGATGCGAGTGTCGCAGGCGAAGTTTGGCATTTGCTTGATCAACGGTATGATATGCAAGTTTCAAACATCGAAATAGAACAAATTGGTCGTGCAAATTTGAACAATTACAATACGATTGTCTTGCCCGACGGCTCATTTGGAGGTATTTCTGAAAATGGAAAAAATAAATTACGGGATTGGGTTTCGGCAGGGAATACTTTGATTGCATTAGGAAGTGCTTCTAAATGGCTGAAAGACAACGGTTTAATCAATATAAAATTTAAAACATCAAAGCAAAATACGAAGGCAAATATCCGTCGTGCTTACGAAAATGCAGAAAATGATTTGGGAGCAGAAGTTATCGGAGGCGCAATTTTTGAAGCCGATTTGGATTTGTCACATCCTTTGTGTTACGGTTATACGAGAAATAAATTACCTGTTTTTCAAGCAGATACTTTATTTATAGACGCTTCGCAAAATGCTTATGCGACACCTTTGAAGTTTTCTGCAAAACCACTTTTGAGTGGTTATTTGCACAAAAAATTTGAAAATGTGGTCAAAGATGCAAGCGCAGTTGTTGTAAGTGGCTTAGGTACTGGAAAAGTAATTTGTAGCACGACCGACCCTAATTTTAGAGCGTTTTGGTATGGCACAAATAAGTGGTTTGCGAATGCGATTTTCTTTGGAAATACTATCAGCAAAAGTACAATAGAACTACGAGATTAGAAAATAACGGAATTGTCAGTTAAAAACACTGAGAAGATTCCACTACAAGTTTTACCCAACAATTCCTACATAGCCTCTTATCTAAGTGATTGGGCTGAAATAACCGTAATTTTTTTCAAAAGCAAGTCGTTATAAAATAACAACATAATTTGCTAAAAATCAGCTACTTATGTTAATTTTACAACGACAAAAAAATTATTGATTATTCTATACGCCTGCTTACTTGTTTATGGTAATCACGACTTTTTCTCCGATAAAAAAATCATTTTTAGGTGGTAGGTTGATGTACAATTCTCTACCCCAAGTTTTTATCTCTATATTTTTTCGGAGACGAAAAGGCAGTTCTACTAATTTGGGACTTACGCCTACCAATTGCGCTTTATACGTAATATTCGGGCGTAAAGAGGAACTCAAAAGTACCGTATCGCCTAAACGGTACTGGATATTTATACTTTCATGTGCAAAACCAATAATTTTATTTGGCGCATGCGGGTTAATACTAACAAGGTCTTTGTAGCTTGGCGTAACTTCGTTTTCTAAAACAAAAACTTGCTCTACGAAGCCATCAAAAGGCGCAAGCAAAACTAATTTCAACCTTTCCTTTCCTATAAATCCTAACTGATTTTGAATTTGTTGTGCCTTAGAGGCGCTTATCGTATTGTTGCTAACACGCTGACTATCAAAGATTTTTTCTTGCTCCGTCGCTTGAATATTAGCTTGTCGGATAGCTTCTTCGATAGTTTTTATTTCTTGTAATTTTACATTATTACTGCTGCTGCTGCTATTGTCAGAAATTGCTTTTCGCAAATTTTCTTGAACAGCGATTTCGCTTTGCAAAACTTTTATTTGTGCTTGCAAGTCACTTATGCGTGCCGTTTGGCGTACTCTAAAAAGTTCTGCATCTTTTTCAGTAGAAGTATTTTTTGCGGCACATTCTACTTCTATCTGGTTAAGTTCTGTTACCCTTTCTGTCGTCCGATTATCCAATTCACTACGAAAAAGCAGCATCAAAGTATCGCCTTTTTTGACTTGCTGCCCTACTTTTACAAGGCTTTTTTGCACAAAAACGCTGTACTCTAATTTGAGCGTTTGTCCCTGTGTTTCAGCAATACCAAAAAGCTGTTGTCCGCTTTGTTGTTGAAGATTTTTCCCAATGTAAAAAAAGCCTGCTAAGGCAACGAACCAAAAAAGATATAAAATATTGAATTTCAATTTAATTTTTTTAGATAATTATACTTAAAAAAATGATGATTGCGCTAAACATCTGCTAATTTTTTAATTAATCAGTAGTTGTAAAATCTGAATTTTGTTTACTAAACTTACGTACCGTTACGTCTTCTTTTTCAAGAGCTTCTAAAAATTTCTTATAATCGTCGTCGTCATTGAGTAAAACGGCATAATCGAGTTCTTGATAAACATTTTCTCCTTTGTTCGTCGAATCGTTGCGAATACTTTCGGCCGTCCATTTTTTACAATACTCATTCATTATTTTTTCTACAAAAAGCAATTTGTCATGCTCTGGCGAAAAACGAATACGCAGCTCGTAAATAACATGATTTCCAAGGTTGAAAGGCGTAAAACGCAATAAAAGTGCTACAAAACAAAAGCTAACTGAACCAATCACAGCTGGTAAAAACACAAATGAACCACAAGAAATACCCGCACTTATGGCAGCAAACATAAAAATCACATCACGTGGATCACGAAAAGTGCTACGAAATTGGATAATCGTAAGTGCGCCCAAAAGTCCAACGCCTGACGCCAAACTGCTGTTTGTGGATTGCACGACTGTCGCAGAAATCAGAGCACTCAAAATCATCGCTTGTACAAAATTGGTAGATTTTAAGGTTGGTGGCGTAGTCTTCGTATAAGTCACTGCAATAGTTACCGAAAGTAAAAAAGACAATAAAAATGTAAATAAAACCATCTCGAAAGTTGGATTTGATACATTGGCGTATAAAGACAAAAATTCTTGCATAAATAATTACTTAAAACTCCGTTTTAATTTTTTACTACTTTTAAAATTTTTCCGTTTGCTGTTTTTAATAAATACAGACCTTGAGGAAAAGAAGAAATATCAATTGTCGTTTCTGAAATATTAAAAGTCGTATGGAGCATGATTTTTCCAGTCAAATCAGACACTATTATTTTACCTATTGTCTGTTCGTTGTTGCTTTTTATATTTAAAAAATCAGATGAAGGATTTGGAAAAACAATTAAATCATTGTCAAATGAAAAGCCATCGTTTATGCCAGATACTTTTTTACAATCGCCATTTGTAGCAGCAAAAGTTGGGTTTGTATTGACCCATTTTGCTGTTCCGTTTGGACAACGAGCGTGCGATAAGTCAGATTTTTGATTTTTAAAAGTCAAGCTGTCCAATACAACACCATTTGGATCAGAAAAAATAAATTCTTCGCCTGCGTCTGCCAATTTAAAAGAAGCGTGGATACCTGCCCCAGTATCTCCACCGTCCGCCCAGACAATAAGATATTCTTGTGCTTTTATTTTTGTTCCAGCTGGAAAAAGCCATTTTTTAGGCGAACTAATATTATCAGAAAGTCCAGCATTACTAAGATCAATTTCTTTGTTTGTAGTATTATAAAGCTCCATCCAGTCGGAAAATTTTCCATTTGGTGCTTTTATAGCTGCTACATTATTTGCCATAAATTCGTTCACGATTACTTCGCCAGGTAAAATTGCATTGGGAGAAGCCACTGTAAAATTATAGAATACATGCTCTGCTTGTCGAGGAGAGAATACTCCAGCATCATTATTTTCAGCATATATATAGTATTGACAATCAGGTTTATTTGCTATAATCGTTGCGCCCCAAATACTATCATTAGCAACTCCGTCATTATGCAAACCATCATCAAAAAGAGTTTCCGTTTGAAAAATACTATTGCTTTCAAAACGATAATTTAACACAGCCGAGGTAGCATCTTTAATTTTTAGCGTAATATTTACAGGTTTTCCAATCGTTGCTTTTATAACATCAACAGTAGAAATCGTAGGTGCAGTTTTTTGAAATTCAGGCAAAGTATTGTAATAAGCCAAGCGATTTTCCATCAATGTTTTTACCGCAGGTGCGCCGCCACCGCCTGTGCCACTACCAGATACTTGCGTTGTCAAAGCAACTTTGAAACTATTGTAAGGAAAAAGTTTATTTGGGTCGGCATTGTATGCTGTATCTGCAATTGCTTGCATTTCAGCACCAAGTGTAAGGTATTTTCCATTTGTGAACCAATCGTCAATCATGGTTTTGATGTGCGCCACATACATTTTTTTATAGGTAGGATTTGATAAAATATTTTTCATCAAAGGTCTTTCTACATTTGTTTTATGCAAAAAAGCATCTGTTTTTGCTATGTCAGTTGTTCCTCCAATATTGAAGCTACCAAATGCCATATTCAAATCCCAAAGTATAGGCAGAAAACGGTTTGTTTTATCTTTATACAAGTAATAATTTTGGCAAAAGCTACCCGTATAGCTATCATAATTAGACAAAAGACTATTAAAAGCTATCATCCAAATACCACGATTTACATCTATTACTTTGGGCATTGCCGTAGGTTTGTTGCTCATGGTATCGCAAAGCGTAATCAAGTCTTTAAAACCTCCTACGGTTTTCATATCGTATTTTGTCTTGTAAAGCGAACTATCTTTGCCCAAATATTTCATAGTACAATAAGCTATAAGACCGCCGCCACCGCCACCTGCACCTGCTGCAGGCGTACATTTTACAAAAGTACCATCACTTTCGTCAAAGTGGTCTTTTAAAAATATTTTATTTATATTTTGTACGTTCGTAAAAAAGCCGTATTTTTTTCCATTGATATATACGTTAGCAAAGTTTGCGTCAGGAGCATCTGCGTAATCTCGCAAAATAGTGTAAGATAAGGCTTCCCGTACAAAAGTTGCGTCAGAAAAACCACTAGATAATTTCAAATCAGTATATCCTTTGTAATCTTTTTTACCTTTTATGTAGTTCAACTCAATGTGCAAAGGATTTTTTTTGTTATTTGCCTTATATGAGCTATTACCTTTAAATTTCACACCTACACTATCGAATTGTACGCCATTGATTTTGCACCAAACCGCAACGGTATAACCATCGGCAGGAGCAGCAGCAG
>JANMGN010000844.1:0-3940 GCA_031374645.1 Chitinophagales bacterium
AACCTACGGCTCTTTGTGATTTGGAATGTATCGATGAAATATGATTTATCCCTGTGATTTGTCTCTTTTATTTTGTGCGGTTTTAAATTTTACAGTATCCGTGTGCGTCAGCGCACGGAAAATTTGGGAAATAAAAATAAAATGTTTATTTTTGCCGTGCAATCTGCACACGGCTCATTGCACAGCATTTAAAAAAATGAACAATAAACTTTACACTATCCTCCGCACCTTTGACAAAATCGAGATGAACCGTCTTGAAAAATACATTTTGTCGCCCTATTTCAATAAAAACCAATATTTGATACAACTTTTTGGGCTACTGATGAAAAATGTGGAAAGTAAAAATGAAAAAGAACTCGTCAAAGAAGAGGTCTGGAAAATCTTGTATCAAAAAGAAAAGTACGATGATGTCCGTTTTCGGAAATTAAACTCTGATTTGCTAAAACTCGTAGAAGGTTATTTGGCGCAACAGCTCTATGACGAAAATGCCTTGCATCAAGCCATTTATTTGATGGAAGCCGTATCGAGGAAAAAATTAGATAAACTACACAACTCAACCGTAAAATCTGCCCAAGATTTATCTAAAAAACAACAATACCGACCAGCAAATTATTACTATTACCAATTTCAAATTGAAAAAAACTATTATAAAATAAGAGATTTTCAAAGAGATGAAAAAAGTAACATCGAAGAAATTATCAATAATTTAGACCAGTTTTATCTGGCAGAGAAGCTCAAGTATTATTTAGATATTTTGGCACGCCAGAAGTTAATGTCGCATGAATACAATGTCCTTTTTATAGAGGAAATAAAAGCGTATTTGGAAAAAGTAGATTACGAGGCAATTCCGCCCGTTTCTATTTATTACCACATTTACTTAACCTATATTTATCCTGAAAATGACGAGTATTATTACAAATTACGAGGATTGGTTCAGAAAAATATCAATACTTTTCCACCTGATGAAGCCTACTCTATTTACCTCACTATGCTGAATTATTGTATCGTAAAAGTAAATAAAAATAGCATACCATTTCACGAGGAATATGTCGATATGTTTGACGAGTTACTCAAGAATAAAATAATTCTTGACCAAATTGAAATTAGCCCTTTTAATTTTAGAAATGCAGTAATAGCCTCAAATAGATTGAAAAGGTATGAATGGGCAGAAAATTTTATTGTGAATTATCAGCATAAGCTATCCCAAGAAATTAGAGAGAATACAGTTAAAACCAATTTGGCTTCAGTTTATTTTTATCAGAAAAAATATGATAAGGTAATTGAACTTTTACAAGAAGTAGAGTTTCCAGATATAATATCTAATTTGAATGCTAAATCCTTATTATTGTTATCTTACTATGATATGGAAGAAAACTATTTATTGGATTCTTTTATTGAAAGTTTCAAAGTGTATATCAGCCGACATAAAGATATTGCAGAGGAAAAAAAACAATCTTATTTGAATCAAATAAAATTTATAAAAAAATTATCAGAATTACTGCCAAGAGATAAAAAAGCACTACAAAAACTAAAAACAGAATTAGAAAATACAAAAAATGTAGCAAGTGCGGTTTGGATTAAAGCAAAAATAGAAGAACTCGAAAAATAAAAAAATCGCTCCTTTTTTAGGAGCGATTTTTTTTGATTTTAATGCTTAGATACCATCGATCTGATCTTCAATAATGAAGCCGTTGCGGTCTTTTTTGCCACCTTTGATTTGGGTGATTTGAGCCGCATCAATAGGAGCGATTTGTAGGTCTGTAAGCGATTTTTTTACGATTGTTTTCTTCATAATAAAATTGTAAGTTTGATTAAAAATATGTTTATCGTCACAAACATATACACATTTTTTCATTTTTTTTTTTATAAAAAAAACACATAAAATGCTGATAATCAGATATTTATTAATAAATATTTATTTTTAGTAATTGTTTTTTGGCTGTTTTATAGCGGAGATTGGTATCGTAAGAAATGGATAAAAAAGTAAGTATTAATCTGAAAATATAGTTTTAGGGAACATACTATTGGTATGTATTGTTGCAAACTCAATGCGTTTTTTTATACTCAAAAGCGAAATTTTTTTCTTTAATAGTGGCGGATCAATAGCGGGGTCAATGTCATCAAAATAATTGAGTGCTTTCAATGCGATGAGTGGATTATAATTAGGATATTTGATTGTGAAAAATCCTAAAATTTCATTCATTGAAAAATATTCGAGTAAAAAATAAATATCAATAAAATCTTTCAATCTTTTTCCTGAATTAATGATAGCATTTACTTTCATAGCTGCGATATCTTCTTTGGACAAAAAAGTAATACCTTCTTTTGTTATTGGTTGCTTTACAAAAGCATAGTTATGGCGAATGAAATCTGTTTTTACCTCATCAATAATTGAAAGCATGGTATTTGCTCTTAAAAAAGTAACTTCAATACGGTGCGATTCCAGTAGTATTTCCAACAATACAGTCGTATCAAATTCTTGTTGCGTAAATAAGTCAATATCAATAGAGTTTCGATGCCCTATTTGTAAGGCCAAAGAAGTACCTCCTACCAAGTAAAAGCCTTCCAAGACGGGATTACTTTGTAGTTTTTGTATTAACTCCAACGTTTTTTTTGCAATAATAAAAGAATCTTTATACAACATATAGTAAGTCCGATTTTAAAAACAATCGAGAAAAACGTTTATCTCGTTCATCTAATTGAGCTGACCATTCAATGGTTTCTACAATTTTTGGAATACCGTAGTAGCGATAAATCTCTCGCCACTGTTGCAAGTTACCTCTTTGTAATACCCTTTCAATAACAATTTTATAGGATTTTTTAAAGTCAAACGTATTTAAGTTATACTCCCATAACAAATGGGAAGGAATTGAGATTTCTTGCATTTTCAATATATTTTGTACTGCAAAGTTACATTTTTTTTCTTTAATCAAAAATTTTAATCTACAAAGATTATGATTAAAGAAGCGCAATAATGAAAGCATTGCGGTCAGTGCCGCCCGCCTTAGGATTTTTCTACCTCATGGGTTCTCAAAATCCGTGAGGTGGAAAAATCCTTTGAGCGAAAACGCTACTAAAACCTATAATTCGCTCCCAAAGAAATATAATACGGTGCGCCAATCGCAACTTCGCCATTCACACCGATATTGTCCGTAACATAATAGCGCATGCCAAATGGAATAAATTGGACTTGTGGTAATACGAAACCGCCACGCAACTTGCTTCCATTGAGGCGGTCAGTGATAAAATTATTGGAAGCACCAACCGTAGAGAGCAAATCTGTAAAAAGATCATCGTTCACAGTTGCGCCGATTTTTCCGTACCAAATACCTATACCTAAGCGACCTCCTGAGTACAAATCAAATTTGCCTTTTCCGTAATGAAAAAGTGCACGAACGGCAAAAGATGTACGTGCCACTTTTGCTGATGCAGAACCTATGTTTTTACTACTTATTTTTTTTATCGTAACGTCATTGAAAGCGACGGTTGCTTGATTGTAAGACGCTGCCACACCAAGACTAAACCAATCTTTTAATCCAAAATCCCAAGTACCTTGTACGGTAGGCGAAACACGAATTCGTCCATCTGTAAAAGAGAGCGTATCGCTATTGCTTTTTGCTGTTCCTCTGACAGAAGCAAAAAGACTGCGTCCAAATGAAACGCCAAATGTATTGCGGTAATCCATGTTTTGACTAAAACCTAAATGACTGATAAACAGACAGATAAAAATGATTTTTTTTTGCATATTTTATTTTTTTGATTGATATATCTATGGTTCATCCATGATTTTGGCGGAATAGATTTATTGCGCTCTATAAACCCGTGAGGTATTGAAGACCTCACGGGTTTTACCGTGGAAGTTTCGCCAAAATCATGGATGAACCATATCTATTAATTTTCAAACGTCGACGAGATTTTAAACCTCGCTGACGTTTTTCTC
>JANMGN010000042.1:0-5373 GCA_031374645.1 Chitinophagales bacterium
GAGAGAAATCTTTTTTTCAAAACCTACGATTGATATGACTGTTTTAGATTTACTTTTAAATATACTGTTTGTCTTATTAACGTCTTTTTGACGAGCTTCGATAAAAAAGTCACGCCACAAGTCACGAAAAAAAAATATTTCACATTTTATTAACGTATTTTTTTAGAGTACAAAAAAAACTTGTCAAAAAAAAGACTGTTTATCAATGAGTTATGAAATATATTTTAATTTTTTTTTACAAAAAACTTGTAATATAAAAAAAATACAAATACCTTTGCACCACTTTTAGAAAAAGACATACGACACATCAAGTATATTTAGTTTTGAAAGAATAAAGATATTTATAAAAATTTTAATTAACAGTTAGAAAATGAATACGTTAAGTTACAAAACCATATCGGCAAATAAAGCAACCGTAACAAAAGAATGGTATGTGGTAGATGCTGATGGCGAAACGGCTGGTCGTTTGTTTTCCAAAATCGCAGCAGTTTTGCGAGGTAAGAACAAAACAAACTTCACACCGCACGTTGATACAGGTGATTATGTGATAGTTATCAATGCTGATAAAATCCGTTTCACAGGGGACAAAATCAACCAAAAAGAATATTTGACTTTCTCTCTTTATCCAGGTGGACAAAAGCGTGAAATCGCAAAAAATTTACAAGCACGTCGTCCAGAGCGCATTATTGAGCGTGGCGTAAGAGGTATGTTGCCTCGCACGAAATTGGGCAACGCTATGTTGAAGAAATTGTTTGTATATGCAGCGGCAGAGCATCCGCACGTAGCACAAAAACCTAAGCCATTGGCTTAATTTTGAGCTTTTTCTTTATACTATATATAGGTAGAGGAAATCGAATTAAAAAATTTTAAAAATTAAATTTTCAAATTAATAACATGGAAATAATCAATGCAGTTGGAAGACGTAAGGCAGCGGTTGCTCGTGTTTACCTCATGAAAGGTGAAGGTAAAATCACGATAAACGGTAAGGCTTTTAAAGACTACTTCCCACAAGAGCATGTTCAACATAATGTAACTGACCCGATGGAAACAGTGAAAACTGAAGGCATCTATGACGTGAAAGTGAACGTTAAAGGCGGTGGTTTCAAAGGTCAATCAGAAGCAGTACGTATGGGTATCTCACGTGCGCTTGTGAAATTGAACGAAGAGTTCCGTTCACCATTAAAATCGAAGAAATTCTTAACACGTGATGCACGTGTCGTAGAACGTAAAAAGTTTGGTCGCCCAAAGGCACGCAAGCGTTTCCAGTTCTCAAAGCGTTAATTCGTTTTTGGTGTTTTGTTCGGAATGTTGGAAACAAAAATCAATATCAGAATATTTCGGTATTTCATATTCATTCGTTTTCAACATTTCAACTTATTTTATGTAAAAATATTATTCAAAAATACAATAAAATAACTCAAAATATAAAAAACTGGGTTTGTTTTATTCAAAAATATAAATAGTACAAAATGGCACAGCCTACATATCAGGAACTCTTAGATGCTGGTGTACACTTTGGTCACTTGAAAAGAAAATGGAATCCGAAAATGGCTCCAAATATTTTCATGGAGAAAAAAGGTATTCACATCATCGACCTTAACCGTACATCGGAACACTTAGAGCGTGCAGCAAACGCTATGCGCGCTATCGCAAAATCGGGCAAGAAAATCATGTTCGTAGCGACTAAAAAACAAGCTCGTGTAATCGTAGAAGATGCAGCAAGAAGTGTAAATATGCCTTTCGTAACTGACCGTTGGTTAGGAGGTATGATGACAAACTTCTCTACTATCAAGAAGTCAATCAAAAAGATGCAAAACATCGAAAGAATGTTGGTTGATCCTACTGTACAAATTACAAAGAAAGAGCGTTTGACTTTGAGCCGCGAGTTGGAGCGTATGAACCGTGTACTCGGTGGTATCGCAAACTTAAACAAGTTGCCGTCAGCTATCTTTTTAGTAGATATTGGACATGAGCATTTGGCTTTGCAAGAATCTGACCGTTTAGGAATCCGTACTTTTGGTATGGTGGACACTAACTGTGACCCTAACTTAGTGGATTTTGCAATCCCTGCAAATGATGATGCTTCTCGCTCTATCGCTTTGATTACAAGCTACTTAGTAGAAGCTATCAAAGAAGGTTTGGCAGATCGTACAACAAAAGAAGATTAATTTTTTGTGTTTTTGGCTTCATGCAATAAAAACACGCTTATATATTAAGTACGGAAGTATTAAGTTCTTAGTTGTTACTTAATACTTCTGTACTTAATATCCAAATAATATTATAAAAATTCATATTTAAAAAAATTAACAATGGCAAATATTTCAGCAGCAGACATCAAAAAGTTGCGTGATATGACAGATGCAGGTATGATGGACTGCAAGAAAGCGCTCGAAGCGACAGATGGCGATTTCGAAGCAGCAGTTGATCACTTGCGTAAACAAGGTTTGAAATTGGCAGCAAAACGTGCTGACCGTGAAGCTACCGATGGTGTAGTAATCGCAAAAGTACACCAAAGCCGCAACTACGGTATTATCATAAAAGTAAGTTGCGAAACAGATTTCGTAGCTAAAAACGAAAATTTCGTAGCATTTGCAACACAATTGGCTGATATCGCATTAGAACAACGTCCTGAAAACTTAGAAGCATTGTTGGCTATTGAGTTAGATGGCGTAGCGATTTCTGAGCGTGTAGCAGAGCAAGTTGGTAGAATTGGAGAGAAAATCGAGTTGGCTCAATATGAGCATATCGGTAGCTCACAAGTAGCAGCTTACATTCACACTGGTTACAAAGCTGGTGTTTTGGTAGCTATTAACCAAGAAAATGCAGAAGCTTTTGAGGCAGCAAAATCAATTGCAATGCAAGTTGCAGCGATGAAACCTGTTGGTTTGGACAAAGACGATGTAGATGCAACTATCGTGGCTCGTGAAATCGAAGTGGCTAAAGATTTAGCTCGCAACGAAGGCAAGCCTGAAGAAATGTTAGAAAAAATCGCATTAGGTCGTTTGAATAAGTTCTACAAAGAACAAACTTTATTGAACCAAGAATATGTAAGAGATAGCTCTAAAACAGTTGCTCAATTCTTAGATAGCGTAAGTAAAGGTTTGACTGTTAAGTCATTCAAACACGTTACTTTGGGATAATTTGTTTTGAAAAATATTTAAAAAACGCTCTGATAGTTTGTCTGTCAGATCGTTTTTTGTTTTAGGATATAAGATAATTTCTGCATTGCTTAGTTTTATCTGTTTTGCCCCATTTTTGTTTAAATTCAAGCTATACTAAACCTCTGCACCTAAAAAGCACAGCGGTTTGCTTTTTGAAAAAAGAAACCCAAAAAACAAGCAACCAAAACAAAAAACACCTATCTTTGAACTGGTTGCGAAATAAAAAACTGACTTAGTAACCGTTAAAAAATAAATTATAACACTTTGTATTAAGGGATTAAAAGTTTGCCACTTCGAGCTGACCTTAGCTCAATTCCGATTTTTGTATCTAAAATAGCGTGCCGTAGGCAAAAAGTGCTTTTGGGCTGTTGTTTGAGCGCAGCGAGTTTCAGAACAAAAGCACTTTTTTAGCTTTTTTAGATACAAAAATCGTGGAATTGAGGTACAGTCTTGAATTTTTGCTTACTTAACTAAAAGTTCTCTTTCCCTTTTGGGGAAGGTCGGGATGGGGCATAGAAAAAAGTGAAACGAAAAAGGGGTTTAATTTACTACTATTAAACAAAACAAGGCAGATTTTACGAGGCACTTTGTTATAACTTATTTTTTAATTATTACAAAACAAAAATTCAAGCGAAAATATCGCCTTATTTTTTCTCACACAATCTTACAATCGCATCATTGTTTGCTTTGTACAAACCCATATTTGCTGCTTGATGAAAATCTTCACAAGCTCCATCTTTATCGCCAAAAGCAAGACGTGCAAAAGCCCTGTTAAAATACGTTTCTTTTTGAGGCATTAAATCAATTGCTTTACCAAAATCGAGAATTGCACTACGAAACGAACCACTTTGAAATTTTGACATCGCTCGTCCGTGAAACGCTTGGTCATTCGTGCTATTATAACGTATCGCTTCCGTGTAATCATCTATTGCATTTTTGTATTTTCCCAAATTCCGATACGCATTTGCACGACCCATATACGCTACGTCATCGTCTGGATAGGAGAGCAAAATTTTACCATAATCCAAGGCAGCTTCTTCAAATTTTCCACTTCTGTAATAAATATCGCCACGTGCGCTGTACGCTCCGAGGTGTTTTTCATCGTTTTTTATACAAGCTGCAAACTGAACAAAAGCTGAATCTTGCTGATTGAAATATTTGAAATACAAGCCTTTGTAATACAAGGCTTCTGCATTTTTTGCTTCTAAAACAAGCGTCTTATTCAAATCTTGAAGCGAGAGGTTCATTTTTCGCCAATGATAATACGTAAGTCCACGTTGCAAAAAATAGTTGGTATTTTCGTTTTCTGCCAAACGCAAAGCGTCGTTTATGTCTGTTATAGCGCCTTCGTAATCGCCAAAAATTCTTTTCAAAATTCCTCGCTGACAGTAAAGTTCTGCCTCGTTAGGACTTAGTTTTATTGCTTCATTAAAATCTTTTATGGCTGTACCAAATTTAGATAATTGAAGGTTTGCTCTTGCTCTATTTTGGTATAAAATAATTTTTGCAGAATCTAAAGAAATGCCTTTTCCGTAATCTATAATTGCGCCTTCCATATCTCCTAACAAAGATTTTACAACGCCACGATTGTTAAAAATCATCGCATACGAAGAATCTAATTGTACCGCTTTATTGTAGGCAGAAAGTGCCATATCGTATTTTTTTAAAGTAGAAAAACACTGTCCACGAAGGTAAAATGCCTTTGCGATAGAAGGAGAAATCGAAATCGCTTCATCAAAATCACGCAAAGCATCGTCAAAACGATTGAGTTGATACAGTAAGTTTCCACGCTCTACATATATATTGGCATCGGTAGGGCAAAGCTCTACCGCACGTCCAAAATCTTGGAGTGCTTGCCAAGATTCGTTCAAAGCGGCTTGTACTAACGCTCGTTCGGAATATGCTTCGCAGTTGTTTGCATCGAGTTGAATAACGGCATCTAACTGAATAAAAGCATCTTGAATTTTTCCGTCAGCACGAGAGCGTTTTGCTAATTCTAAAAGCGAAAAAGCAGGTTTGTTAGCAGGGATTTTGTTATTATTGGCAATAGTTTGCCCAAAGGCAGCATAAGATATTGCCCAAAAAGACAGTAGAAAAAGGTAGCGCATAAGGTAGTGTAGTGTGTGTTTTCTAAAAATGTAGTATTCTTTACTGGTAACAGCTTAGGTAACATGGACTTTAGTCCGTGGTAATTTACGAAATGCTGTTATTT
>JANMGN010000084.1:0-3741 GCA_031374645.1 Chitinophagales bacterium
ATTATTTATCTGATTTTGTTGATGATATATTGGTAAGTGAACCAATATATGATTATACACTATTTGATATTTATACTGAAAAAGTTACTCAAACATCAATAATTGATGCTCTTGAAAATAAATATAATTTAGTTTCTGCTCGGAAACTTCAAGGATTGGTACATTTTCAAAATGCTATTCAGCAACCTGTTCAAAGATGGTTTGGCTATCGAGAAGGGTACTCAACTCAATTAGTAAATGTATTCATTAAAGAACTTGAAATTTCTCGTAATATTCTCGACCCTTTTTCTGGAAGCGGAACTACATTATTGTCTGCTCGAAATAATAATCTACAAAGTTACGGTATTGAAATTAATCCCTTATCAGTTTTAGTATCTACTGCCGAAAATGAAAGTTATAATAAAACGGATGTTTCTGAACTAAAAAAACTTATTAAAGACCTGATTAATATTCAAATTGATAGTAAAATTCGAGAAACTGAATTTGAATTAGCAAGTAAAGTATTTAATTTTGATATTTTGCAATCTCTTTTATTTTTAAAAGATTGGCATTATTTTATTGATAACGAAAAAGTTAAAAACCTTTTTTTTATGTCTTGGCTTTCAATTGTTGAAAGTGTATCAAATGTAAAAAAAGAAGGTAACGGAATTAAATACAAACATAGAAAAAGAACGCCAAGTGGTTATATTGAATTAGATAGAGTAGAATGGGAAAATAGTGTATTTCCAACAAATAAGTTTGATTTTGTTAAAAGTAAAATCACTCAAAACTTACAAAATATTTTATTTGATATTGAAAATTGCTATGGTAATATTGAAAAAAAACCAATTATATATAATCAAGATTGCTTAGAATTAGATAAATTCTTTGATAAAGAAATTCAACTAACTTTTTATTCTCCACCATATTGTAATTGTTTTGATTATTTTGAAATACACAAAGTCGAATTGTGGCTCGGTGAATTTGTAAAAAATCGAGATGATTTAAGAAAACTTAGAAATACTGGTTTTCGTTCTAACACTAACTCATTGAAATTCAAGTCAATAGACTATAAAAATGAAAACTTAGAAAAATTAATTGGCTTATTCGACATATCAAAATTATGGGATAAAAATATTGTTAATGTCGTTAGAGGTTATTTTGATGATACTTATACTTTGCTTAAAAAAATCTATAATTCAACTGAAAAAAATGGTTATGTTGGTATCGTTGTTGGCAATTCCGCTTATACTGGTGTAATTATCCCTTCTGATTTAATAATAGCAGAAATAGCAGAAGAAATTGGATTTAAAGTTAATGCAATTTATATCACAAGACATTTAACTACGAGTTCTCAACAAAGAAAAGAACTTGAACCTTTGAAATCATATTTAAGAGAAAGTATTGTATTATTGCAAAAATGATAAGAGAAATAGAATATCAAATAGTAAAAAATGAAGTTCCTAATGATATAGAATTTGGGACTATTTTTAATATTAATACCAATAAAGTAACAGAATTTACTCACGGATTTCATAAATATCCTGCAAAATTTATTCCTCAAATTCCAAGATGGGCTTTAAATCGTTATTTAAAAGATATTAAGAGCCTTGTACTTGACCCTTTTTGTGGTTCGGGGACTACAATTATTGAAACTCTTTTACATGGTCATTCGGGTTTTGGTGTTGATGTAGATCCTTTATCTGTTCTAATTTCTAAGGTAAAAACAACTCCTTTGGATATAGAGGAATTAAATAAAGAAGTCACTAAATTAGAAAATAATCTTCTTAATAAAGATTTACCAATTTTTAAACCCGCTTGTGAAACTATTGAACATTGGTTTAAAAAAGAGTACATTCCCGTTCTTTCAAAAATTAGAGATACTATTGATAAAATTGAAAATAGAGATATAAAAGATTTATTTTTAATTTGTTTTTCCTCAATTTTGCGAAAAGTATCAAATGCTGATGACCAATCTCAAAAAGCATATGTTTCTCATACCAAAATAAAAGATGCTGAACATCCTTTACCTATTTTTTTAAATCAAATAAAGTATTACCAAGAACGAATAACTCAATTTTCAAATAGCATAGATGAAAATGTAAAAAGTAAAGTTAAACACGGAAGTTGTATTAACGATTTACCTTTACTTACTGAAAATAAATTATTTGACTTAGCGATTACCTCTCCTCCTTATATAAAGGCTATTGATTATATTTATAATCAAATGGTTGAACTTTTTTGGCTTGGTGATTTATTTGAATTAGATACTCAGACTAAACAAAATAAAAAGAAGAAGTTGTATATTGGTAATAAGCAGGTTCTTAAACAAGATTTTGTTGATTATTCTCCCTTTATTGAATTAACTAATGTTGAAAACTTAGACACAAAACTTCAAAGTGTATTTCAGCAAGACATTAAAAATGGCTTTAAACATTCATATGTTACTTATCGCTACTTTGTAGAAATGGAGCTACATTTTCAACAGGTTAGCAATGTCTTAAAAAAAGAAGCCCATTATGTTTTAGTCGTAGGCGACAGTACTGTAAGCGATATTTATTTTGAAACTGCTGACTATCTTATTGAAATTGCGGAAAGAAATGGATTTACACTGACTAATAAATGGGGTTACAAAATAAAAAATAGATATATGCGCTTTGACCGTAAAGGTCGTGGCGGTATTATTGAGATTGACTGGGTTTTAGATTTCGTTAAACAATAAATTTGATATTTCTATGATATTGGACAAAGTCTAAAATTGGCTCTCGATTATCAACTCTTGGTTTTATTTTGTTTCCTTGGCTGCTGAAAATAACTCTTTTCAGATGTTGTTCTTTAATTTTAGTGCCAAAAGTCGAAGAAACAAGTAAATTAAAGTTATCGTCAAGACTAATGTAACCTTTATCAAAAGCAATATGGCAATGGTGGCACATACATAAACCATTTAATATATGCGCTCTATGTGGTGTGCCTTGCTCTTCAATTGCATCAGGTTTTATATGTGCTGCTTGTACAAATTCTTGTCCTAATACGTCACAATTAGGAACTACACATGAGTAAGAAAATTCTTTTTTTACTCTTATAGACCATACAGAACTTCTTACCCTACGATTTGATTTTATAAATTGCGTTCCTTCTGAAAGTATATCAACCTCGGGCACTGTTATTATTTCTTCTGCATCCGAAACAATTTCAATTAGAGGCTCCGTTACTCTTTCAATGTCAAATACCTGTGTTACATCTTTCCCTTCTGCCAAATCTAATAATATTTCTTTAATTTCGTTGTTAAAAGGCGATTTTTCAATTAAAGGATTTTCTCGAATTTCTTGCCAATCAACATCTTGTAGAAGTGAATTAGGCGCAAAGTTTTTTATTTTTTCTACTAAATTACTAAACTTTCCTGTGTATTTCAACTTACTATTACTAAATGTGAAAAGACCTGAGTTCATCAAATCAGTTTTCCAATAAGAAGCATTTTTGGCTGTACCTTTTTTATTGCCATCAACCATTTTTTTAAAATCTTCGATTTTTAATTCATCGTTAATCAACGAATTAAACAAATGTTTTAAAGGTAATTGACCATTGTTTGGATTTAAATCATATTTGTTTTTTGAATTATTAAAACTATAAGTTGCAAGTGAAATAGTTAGAATTATTTGGTATAAATCTTTGGCTGCTTCATAGTTTCCTAACGAATATAAATCATTCCAAAGTAAACCAATTCTTGTAAATTGAATAGGACAAGTCGTATTATCTTTGACA
>JANMGN010000095.1:0-1871 GCA_031374645.1 Chitinophagales bacterium
TTGTATTCTGCAACGAAAATGTGGTCTGAAAAAACTCTACCGAAAGGAATATTATCGAAATCTACTTCCGATACTCGGGATTTTTTTGCAGCTTTGATTCTAATTTTAGTAGCCATTAATGTTGGTTTTTAAAAAATTAAACCATTAATTATTAAAATTTTGCGTAAAGATAACTATTTTTGTAAAAATTTAAGGGTTTGACGGTTATTTGAAAAACTTAGCGTTTTAGTCCTCAATACGAATAATTTTTTACAACCAAGGTTATGACTGTTTTACGGCACAAAATTAATATATTTTTGTGAAATAAACTATTTTTTTATAAAAATTTTGTATAACTATTTTTTTATTATACATTTCAAAACAATATTTGTATCTTTTGAAAAATACTTTTTTAGATTTCGACTTTTATCAGACCAATACCAAGACTGACGTTGTTCTTTTCGGTGAAAATAAAAAACAAATGTTGATTATTATCGAGGACGAAAACGAGAAAAATGACGCAAATATTGATTTTTTAGAAAAAATAATAACTGCTATAAAATACGATTTTAAGCAAGACTGTACTTATTTCCTTCTTCCAAAAAAAGAAAAGATAAGTATTACAGAGCTTGTTTCTAAGCACCAAATTAAAGATTTGTTGGTCTTTGGAATAAATAATACGCAACTTGGCATTTATGCTAATCAAAAAAAGTACCAACCTTTTTATATTCAGCAAGTTACGTATATTTTTGCAGACAATTTGAGCGAAATACAAACTCAAAAAGAGCTAAAAGGTGCACTTTGGGACGCTTTGAAAAAGGTTTTTTTGTAAAAAATGACGATGAATATAAAAAAAGTATGTCTTTACGGCGCAGAATCTACTGGTAAAACAACGCTTTGCCGTTTGCTTGCAGCACATTACAATACGGTTTTTGTACCAGAAATGGCACGTATAATTTTAGGCGATAGACTTTGTGTAGCCGAAGATTTTCCAGCGATTGCTTATGCGCAATTTGCAGAAGTCGCAAGACAATCTTTGTACGCCAATAAGGTGCTTATTTGTGACACCGATTTATTGGTTACAAAAGTATATGAAGCACATTATTTTCAAAAGGTTCATACAGAAGTCACTGATTTACAACAACTTGAACATTATGATTTATATTTAATGTGCGACACGGATATTCCTTGGATAGCTGATTCGCAGCGAGTTTTAGGACATTTGAGAGAAGAAATGAAAGCAAAATTTATCCAAGAATTAGAAAATAACAATATAAAATACCATTGGATAAGGGGCGATTATCAAAACAGATTTGAAACTGCCGTGAAGCTGATTGATGCGATATTATAAGAAAAAAATGAAAAAACAATTTTTAGCATACCTCAATAAAAATAATTTATGCGACAAAAAAGACCTGATTCTACTCGCTGTTAGCGGCGGAATAGACAGTATGTTGATGGCACATTTGTTTCTCGAAAGTGGTTTTGAAGTCCTAATTGCGACTTGCAATCACAATTTGAGAGGCGAAGAAAGTCGTACCGATGCAGCGTTTGTTATTGATTTTTTTAAAGAAAATAAAAATGTAAAAAGTACGCATCTTATTGATTTAGAGGTAAATGCGTATGTAGAAAAACATAAATCGAACTTACAAGAAGCGGCTCGTATTTTGCGTTACGATGCGCTTTTCGATTTGGCAAAACGAGAAAATATTACGCACATCGCTACGGCACACAACCTTGATGATAATGTAGAAACTACCCTATTCAACCTTGCGAACAAAACTGGAATCCGTGGTTTGACTGGTATAAAATCGATTTCAGAAAATAAAAAATTTGCAGGAATTAAGCTCATCCGTCCGTTGCTATTTGCTCCAAAAAAAGATATTTTGGCT
>JANMGN010000138.1:0-4740 GCA_031374645.1 Chitinophagales bacterium
CAAATTGTCTTGCAATATCCATTAATTTTGCTGCATATTTGAGTGTGTTAGGCCCTTGAACTTTAAATTTGTCTTTAAAACACCCTTTTAAGTCAAGTTTGCTTAAACCTTCTGCAATATAACCAGCGAGCATTTTGTCAATTGTATCAATCACTTTTATTTCTTCGGGAGTGGTAGCGGGAGCAATTAAGGTCTTTGCAACACTCAAACCTTGTATAAGCCCATAAAGCTGGTCTGCGGAAGTGAAGTCGCCTACTTTATCTTGTCCATAATTTGAATGTGGAATAAATTTATTACCGTCTGCCACATATCTTTCTACAAGACCTACATAAGCACTATGTGAGCCGCCAGGCGTAGAGAATCCCGTGACCGTACCTAAATCGAAACCCCAAGGTTGGTCTGAACGATAAAAAAAGCCCGAATAACCATCAAGTTGAATATCTGTACTCATCTTTGTCTGTGAACAGTCACTTCCAGCTGTAAATATAGTGTCACCCATCTGCGTTATTTGTTGTGTTATCGTAACAACTGTTTGTCTTTTTCCTGCTTCCAGTAAAAATAAATTAGCAGACATGTCCAATCTTCTTACAGCTTGTAGAGCTAAAAATAATTCATCCAAGGTTTTTTTAGCGGCTGTATTGTTACCAGCATTTTTCAAATCCTGTTACAACAAACAGTATTATTATAGTGCGAAACGCAAAATATTTTCTTATATAAAAAAGAAAATACAATATTACAACATAATTTTTAAGGTATCAAGTTTTTATTATTATATTTTTTCTTAGGAATAGCATTTTTCTATTATCTTTGATTTCGAGAAACCAATTTTCCCGCTACGAGGTTTTTTCGCAAAATACCTAATCGTAACTAAACGGAAGGATTCTACTCGACTTCACACAGGAGAGCGTCATTAAAGTTTTGGTACGCTCGATTTCATCAATTTGCGAAATTCTTTTGAAAATAAGTTGCTCGTACGAAGGAATATCCTTACAAGCTATTTTCATCATAAAATCAGCATCGCCCGTAATGATAAAACACTCTACCACTTCTTCAATATCTTGAATTTTGGCTAAAAAATTATTCAGTGCATTTGGCTTATGCCAAGCAAGTGTGCCCATCAAAAAAGTACGAACACTCAATCCTATTTCCTCTGCATTCACAACCGCATGATAACTTTCGATAACGCCTATTTGCTCTAATTTTTTTACACGCTCAAGCGTAGGTGCTGGCGAAAGACCAATGCGTTTGGAAAGCTCAAGATTGGTAATTTTGCTACTTTCTTGTAAAATTTGTAGAATTTTGTGATCTACCTTGTCGAGTTTATTGGAATTTTCTGGCAACATAAAATTTGGTTCTTAAATTTGGTTAAATAAAACAATGCCGTAAGATAGAATTAAATAAAATAATTAACAAGTGTTTTGTGTTAAAATATAAATTAAATTTTATTTTTTAGATAAAATACAAATAAAAAACTACTAACAATACTATTTCACTTCGTTTATGCTATTTTTGTGATTTTCTATTTACGTCAAATTACTTGCCACACCCGACTAACAATCCTTATATTATACTATCACAAACTACATTCGAGCATCTGTCACAAATGTTAAAAAAAGATTTTTTTTTTTGAAAAATATATGTAAAAAATATGTTTTATGATAAAAAAATGTCTAAAATTTGAAAAAAAATGACTCCAAGTATGGCTATTTTTGAAAAAAGACGTATATTTGTTCCGTGATTATATATTTACCTCCCGCATTGCACCGTCACACTTTTTTTCACGCCCAGACTCCGACAAAATCAATTATTTGGCATGGTTTTCGGTACTAATTTTAGCTTGAGTAATCTCGTTAAAAAATACCTATTGTATTGATTTTTAACGAGTTATGAAATAAAAACAAATAAATTTTATTTTAATTTGTATGTTATTATTTTATAGTTAGTTATAAATATAAATAATTACAATACATTGTTATTGGAGTGAAATCGTACTAAAAAAAACACACACTAATCATTTTTTGAACAGAACATCACGCTCACTACTTATGAAGAAAAACGTATTTATTATGAAAAAATTTGTACATCTAAATTTGTTTCTACCTTTTTTGTTGCTTTGCAATTTTGCATTTGGACAAAGTGGGTTTATTGCAGAAGATACTATCATTTCCAAATTGGGCAAATGCGGAAGCAAGGCAGATATTTGTTTGAAAGATATTACAACCGCACAATTAGCACTCGCTAAGGTAAGTGTCAATGGCAAAGCATATCCTTTGAGCGATATTTCAAACTGCAAATCGGATACTTCATTTGTATATGATTTTGTAACTTTTGGTGCAGCTACGCCTCCTCCTTACAATTTAGATTCGCTTACCATAAACGGTAAGCTCTACTTTAATATAAATATACCTTCACTCAAAGCCTTAGCGGATTCTTTGAGTAAGTGGGACACTACTGCTGATTGGGTTTACAATGACCAAACAAAGAAAATGACTGGTGGTAAGTCTGGTTCTAAATATTCTTCAATGGTAATTTCTACGACAGTTCTTGCCTCGCAAACGAAAGTAGGCTTGAATAGTAGTATTGGAGGAACTGGTGCAAAATTCAGTTTAGATGAAGGTCCATATAAAGTATTGATAGAACTTCCAGCTCTGAACCAAAAAGATTCTTTGTACATATATGTTGTTTGTCCTAAAAAAGAGATTGAGTCAAAAACAATACAAGTAGGCGATACCAAACTTTATTGCATAGGTACAAATGATTTGCCTGCAGGAAAAGTATTGTCTTTGATAAATTATAACCCATTAGCACCCAATGCACCCATAGGACTCCAAATAGCTCCAGGAAATCTTTGTTTTGAGGTAAAAGGCTTAAAAGCAGGTATAGATACTTTACTTTTGGTCGCTTCTGGACAAAATAACATACAAGACACTACTATTTACTATTTTAAAGTAGAAGGTGCAAAAATAATCGCTGGTACACACATTTATAATGATAATGTGTATGAAGGTGCAAAAAAAACATATTGTATCCCGACTAATGCAGGCGATTCTATCACAACAATGGTTAATATTTGCCCTGCACAATCAGGAAAGGACGTTACATTTACAGTGAAGAATGGCGACCCTTGTGTACAGTATGAGGGATTAAAAGCGGGAGGTTTAGATACGGCATGTATTGTACTAACAAACAGCAAAGGCATCAATGATACTACAATCTTTTACATAAGAGTTGTAAAAGATTGCAAAAACTTAGTGAAAATAGACTCTGCCGTAACTTATGTAGCGGACTGTGCTTTGAAAGGTCAGATTTGTTTCCCTGAGTTCAAACCAGCAGATTCTCTAAAATATTCTTTCTACGCAGACGGAAATATTTATTTAGACGACAAAGTAGGTTGTGCTTTTGATACTATTATTGCTTACAATTATTCTATCATGTTAATAAACGGCAACTTATTACCGCCGCCATACAGTTTAGATAAGTGGACAATAAATAAAAAAGATTTTACAGGCACATTCAATACGATTGAGGAACTAACCGACTTAATGAATACCATTGACCCCAAAGGAAAATGGGTACTCGATAAACCAAAACAATTGATTATCGGAGGTTTGCCTTCACAGACCTACTCGCCTATCAATATTACCAACCAAACTTTCTTGGTAGAAAGCGAATTAGGTTTCAATATTGGTTTGAATGCAAAAGGTTTGGCGTTGTTCTTTGAAAAAGGTGTACATCAAATCGTTATCAATGAAAATGCAACAGGTTGTGTGGACACAATAAGAGCATTCGTAAGCTGCTTGAAAACGGATTTCATCAGTGAAGAAATCGAAGAAGGCACAAAAGATACGGTTTGTCTTGACATCAAAGAATTATTTAGCGACCCTACAAAAACGGTAAATGTTATAAATGATGCTACCAACAAAAATGTAGATTTCGCTATTTCTCCAGATAAAAAATGTATTTACTATACAGGAAATACAATCGGAAAAGATACTGCGATTATCGTAGCTTGTGATAAATTTAACTATTGCGATACGACCTACATATTTGTAGATGTTATAAAGAAAAAGCCAGGAGGTTCTAAGTTTATTGTCATAAAAGATACTATTTTTGTAGGCGATAAAGACAAATATTGTATAGACACTATTAAATATTTAGCTCCACCTGCAAAATTCAAAGAAATCAAAACAAAATCAAGCAATAATTTTGCTGATTTTAATTTAGATGTTACGAAGTATTGTTTAGAATATACAGGTAAAAAAGCAACTGGTACAGATACTGCTTTTATATACTTCTGTTCGACCATAAAATGCGATACGTTCCAAGTAATTGTTACCGTATTGCCTAAGCCGCTACCCAATGATGTAGTGACAGACACTATCGCAGTAGGCACATTGAATACGGTTTGTTTACCATCAAATAAATTCCCAGGTGTCGATTTGGGTAAACCAGCAACTGTAACAAATATTTGTCCAAGCACAAAAGGTATAGTGACTTTCTCTATCCAAAAAGATACCGCTTGCAAAGCACCAAATGGTTTCGGATATTCTATCACGTACCAGGGAGTGAAAATTGGAAAAGATACAGCTTGTGTAGAAGTAACAGATAGCACAGGTAAAAAAGCAGTATTGAAATACGTAGTGGTAGTTACACCAAGAAAACCATATATCGTAAATGATAGTTTAAAAGTTGGTGCGCAAAAGTTTATTTGTTTAGAAAATTTAAAACTTGATTTTGACG
>JANMGN010000147.1:0-1696 GCA_031374645.1 Chitinophagales bacterium
GTGGACACTTATAAAAGGTAAAAATGCGTCGCCTTACTCCTATTATACAGATTTGGTACAGACTTCAAAAGGCGTTTTTTATGCTACTTTGAGTAGTGATGGGCAAGATAAAGGTATATGGCGTTCTACAAATGGAATCAATTGGACGAACGTTACGCCAAGCAATTTTCCTCCAAAATACGATAGAATTGTTATCGGAATCAATCCTAATAACGAAGATGAAGTTTATTTTCTTGGAAATACAGACGGTTATGGTCATTCTACAAAATACATTGATGCGTTGGATTGGTCGAGCCTTTGGCGTTATAATTATGTTTCGGGCGATGGCGCAGGCGCAAACGGACAATGGATTGATTTGTCAAAAAATTTACCTAATACAGGGACACAATTTGACCGTTTTGCTTGTCAAGGTGGCTATGATTTGGTCGTAAAAGTGCAGCCTCAGACCAATAATGTGTTTATTGCAGGAGCAAATATTTTCCGTTCTACGGACGGTTTTACCACGCCTGATAAGAGTACAAAAATTGGTGGTTACAAAATTGGAACAGATTTGCCTTACTTTGAAATTTACCCGAATCATCATCCAGATGTGCATGATTTAGTGTTTTTACCAAGCGACAAAAATAAAATGTACTCCGCTTCGGACGGTGGCGTTCACATCACAAACGACGTAAATGCGCCTTTCGTAGATTGGATTTCGCTCAATAATGGCTACGTAACTTCGCAATTATACTCGATTATGATTGAACACACGACGGCAAATGACCCAACGATTATAGGCGGTTTTCAAGACAATGGAAACTTTTTTGTAGGCGATAAAAATCCTAAAAAATCATGGGTACAAACCGTGAATGGCGACGGTGCTTTTGGCGCAATAACGGCTGGAAAGAAAAACTATTATCTTTCTATCCAAAATGGAAGAATTGCTAAATGTGATATTGACAAAGATGGTAAAGTGCTGAAGTTCAATAGAATAGACCGTGGTGGAAAAGGTTATCAATTTATAAATCAATTCGTTTTAGACCCAAATAACGAAAACACAATGTATGTCGCTGGTGGAAAACGCCTATTGAGAAACAATCAATTGGATAAAATTCAGTTGGAAAACAAATGGGATACGCTCTCGCCAGGTTGGTTTGCTTTTCCAGATACTATCAAAGGCAAAGGAAATATTGTATCGGTCGCTGCTTCCAAATTTCCTGCCAATCGGGTATATTTTGGTGCTACAAATGGTAAAATTTATCGTTTGGACAATGCCGATTCTGATACCGCAAAATACAAAGAAATCACGATACCTACCGTCACTGGCGACCGTTTTCTGAACTGCATTACGGTAGATCCTGACAATGCGGATAACGTAATAGCGACTTACTCGAATTACTCCGTTTATAGTATTTTTCAAAGCAAAGATGGTGGCAAAACTTGGCAAAAAGTAGCTGGAAATCTCGAAGCTACACTCGCAGGAACAAGCAATGCACCTTCGATTCGTTGGGTTTCTATTTTGAAACTTAAAAATGGTGCGAAAAAATATTTTGCCGCTACAAGCGTAGGTTTGTACTCGGCAGATTCACTCGTTTTACATACCAATACAACAGGTACAAAATGGGTTTTGGAAGGCGATAACACGATTGGAAATGTAGTTTGCAACCACATCGAAACGAGAGATATTGATGGTTTGGTGGTCGTAGGAACGCAC
>JANMGN010000173.1:0-2895 GCA_031374645.1 Chitinophagales bacterium
TAATAAATAATTATTTAGACAAAATACAACTACGTTTTTAATTATTCATTTTTAATTATTCATTTTTAATTTTTCATTTTTATTTATTCATTTTTAATTATTCATTTTTAATTATTCATTTTTTAAATTATTCACTTTTAATTATAAATTTTTCATTAATAAATAAATATCAACAAGTTATGCGAATTTTATTAGCAATGTTAGCAACTGTGATTATGATAACAAGTTGCACAAAAACCAATACAGAAGAAGGTTACAAATTCACACATCACACCAAAAAAGGTGGTCGTAAGCCTCAGGCTGGCGACATCATTTATTTTCACGTGGACATCAAAGCGGGCGACAAAGTGTTGAACTCAAGCCGTATGGAAATGCAAGGAGAACCTGCTAAGATGAAAATGCCAGAAATCAAGAAAGAGGACAAAAAACCTATTTCTCCTATTGCTTCGGGCTTAAAAATCATGGGAATTGGTGATTCTTTGTCTATTTTTATGCCTACTGACACTATCAAGCAATTGAAAGAGCAGTTCCCTGATGTAAAGGAATTGGCGTATCACATCGTTTTGGTGGACATCAAAACAGAAGAAGAGTACAACAAGGAAATGGAAGCGCAACGTGCTGACCAAATGAAAAAACAAGAAGAAGGCTTAAAGGCTATCGAAGGTTTGACTGTAAAAGTGAAAGAAACTATTGCACAGTTCAAATCTGGTAAATTGGCAACTCAAGACCTTGGTGATGGATTAAAAATCTACATCACGGATAAAGGTACTGGCGGTCCGAAAGTAGATAAAGGAAGCACAGTAGATGTAAATTATTACGGTTGCCTAACGAATGGTACTCGTTTTGATGATTCATTTTCACGTGGACAATCTTTCTCTCTCAAAGTAGGCGAAGGCATGGTTATTCCAGGTTGGGATCAAGGTTTACAGGCTTTTAATGAAGGCTCAAAAGGTTATTTGTTTATCCCTGCAAAAATGGGTTATGGCGAGCGTGGTGCTGGCGAACAAATACCTCCGAATAGCGACTTGGTTTTTTATGTAGAAATAAATAAGGTTACGAAGTAATTTTTGTACTTATTTTGCAAGTAAAAAAGCACCTTAATCAACGAGTGATTAAGGTGCTTTTTATTTTAAATACTTGAAAATGAATGAGTTATAAATATTTTAAACATTATCTCGTTCTATCGGACAAGTCATACAATGAGAGCCACCTCTTGCACGAGAAAGCTCGTTAGAAGGCAACGTGATGATTGTATTTTTGATGTCCTCTGGTTTCACAGTTCCATTTTCAAATGCTTTGAGCAAATCTCTTGCATGGATTACACTATAACCATAATCCTTAAAAGCCAATTCTGTCTTAGGATTTCGGTCATACGTAAGCGCAACACCTGGGCGAAGTGCCACCAAATTGCAGCCATCTGTCCATTGTTCACGCTCCTGCCAAGGCGATTCGCCATCGCCCGAAAGAATAAATTTCATCTTATTGTTTATTTCTGCACGCAAAAACTCATCAAGCGTACCGTAAACCGTCGTGTTGCCTGTGTGACGATGTACTTCCACATACGAACTCAGTCCTTCCAAAATAATCGGCTTAAAAGCGGTCGTATGATTTACATTAATTTGAGTAAAAATCGTATCTAAGTGCATATACGAACGGTCAGGCGGAATATTTACCTGTACTACGTTTTTGATAACACCTTTTTCAAAAAGCGCATCTTTCAATAAGCGAATAGAGTACGAATTGGTACGCTCCGAACAACCAATCAACAAATAATCTTTGTTGATAATCATCATATCGCCACCTTCTATGCTGATAAAATCACCTTTTTTTGATGGCGGAAAAGCCTCCACATCATTCAAGTTTATAATACGATTATTGTCACGCAAATCTTTGAAAATCGGGTGTGCATAAAAAATAAAACGTGCCAAGAAATTTTCTCTAAAACGAGCCGAACGAGCCGCTTTTGTAATCACAATATAGTCATTTACACAAACCGCAATGTCACGTGTGAAAATGAAATTAGGAATCGGGTCAAACATATAGTAATCCTCCTTTTCCATGTAGCCACTAATCAAAACATCAGCCAATTCATCATTGGAAATACCCTGCAAAAGGGTCTTACAACTCATCGGAAGTTCCTCATAATCAATGATTTCTGTAATCATCCATTGTTTGCTTTCCTCATCAGTACTAAGTGCTTCCGCCAATAAATGATGTACTTCGAGTACATTTTCTTTACCCAAAAAAGCGTGTAGTATCGACGTGAAAATATCGTGTTCTTCTTGCATATTAGGCAAGTGAACGATGTCATCAAACAGCAATTCTGCTGCATCTTTTGGAGAAATACGTGCAATACCTTCATCAGGACGATGAACGATAACACGCTTCAAAGCACCTATTTCGGAGCTACAATTTACTCTATTGGTTGTATTTGTACTTGTACGAGCCATAAAATTTTTAAGTATATTAAAACAGTGGTTTTATTAGTTCAACAAAGATATGACTATTTAGTAAAAGATAGCAAATTTTTAAATAAAAACTGCTTCGATACGAGGTTTTATATTATTTTTGCTGAGAAAAAAGTGCTAAATACTAAAAAACGATTTATCAAAACATTTATTTATAAACATTTAAACATCAATTTATTATGAAGTACGCAACGTTAGGAGTATCCATTCTTCTTGGTTTCCTTTTTGCTTTTTCGGCAATAGGTTTCTTTTTTAATCTTTTCCCGATGCCACCTATGGAAGGTAATATGGCAAAATTTTCACAAGTCTTGATGGATACAGGATTTATGAAAGTTATCAAAGCAATAGAATTACTTTGTGGCGTGATGCTGATGATAGGTTTTCAACGCCCGTTAGCGACCGTATTAATCGCTCCTATTGCTGTTGG
>JANMGN010000189.1:0-4309 GCA_031374645.1 Chitinophagales bacterium
TAGTATAGTTTACTACCCGACAGATTTTAAAAACCTGTCGGGTAGTATATCAAGATTTTTATTCTACTATCATCTTTTTGACAGCAGACTGTCCATCTACTTTTAACTGATAGAAATAAATGCCTTTTTCTTGCATTTCCAGCTCTAAAATGTTTGAACCTTTTTCAGCTTTTCCATTTGTATTTTTGATTTCACGTCCGATTGCGTCAAATACAACTAATTGATAATCAGATTTTTGTGTTACAAAAAATTCTATTTGGGTTTTGTCGTTAAAAGGATTTGGTTGATTTTGTCCGAGAAAAAAACCTGTATTTGTTCTTTTTACAAAATTAAAATCTACAATAAAAATTTCTTCATTTTTGTAGGCTTCTGCAACAATTTTACTCGAACTCATACGAAATATTTCACTCAAAGCAACTTCTTTTTTAGCTCTAAAAGTTGCTTTAAATTGCTCGCCTTGAAGCTGCGAAGTTACTATTCGGTTGCTTCCTTTTGGCAAAGAATTTTCATCAATTTCAATTAATTCTAAAGCTGTGTCATCATATTTTAAAGTAAATTGGTAACCATCAAGTTCTTGATTTTCAATACTTAACGTATATATTTCATCTTTATTTAATCTTTTTTCCTCGATGTCGAAAAGATGAGTTTTGAAGTCACGAGGTGCAGCAAGAGTACAATCAGCACTTAGGTTTACATCTCCTATTTTCACAGCGCCATATTTGAGCGTGGTATCGCTCTTAATTTGGAAGGAAACAATAGCATTTTTTTGAAGAACATTTCCATCAGGAGCGATAAATTTCCAACTATCATTGTTTTGAAAAGCCGTATCTATGCCTAAAATACATTTCCGTAAAGCCACTATATCTGCGGTGGTAATTGAACCATTGTTGTTAATATCAGCAGCAACTTTTTCAATAGGGTTTGTCAGAAGTTTGTTCCCTAAAATATGTTTTGATATTAAAACCATGTCAAGGGTCGTTACGCCATTTAATAAGGTTTTATTTGTAAATTTAGGATTTATTTTTAGACTTAAAAAATAATCAGTAGGCGTACAAACCGTATTTTTATCCACTGGATTGAATTTCGTAAGCGCTGGAATAAAATTAGTTGGTGCTATATAATAGCCAAATTCTCCTAAGGTGGCACAATTTCCTATTTTACCCAACTGAATACTAACTTTTTTGTCATTAGGACTTGTGCAGCCGTTATTAACTAATTTACCACAATTTGGAACATTGGGAATATTCAAATTATTTTGAATATCTATGAATGTTAGACAAAATTCCCAAACACCATCAGGATTTCCAACCCAAAGTGCGACTGATTTTTGACCAATACAATCAAAACTAATGTCCTTACTTGCTTTTGTGGCATCGTAAGGTGTACCTGCAAGTGGTGCAGGCGATTGAACTCTAAGCAACAAATCTTTTGTAGCGAATTTTGAATCATAACTTCCTGCATTAAAAATATTTGCTGGTAAAGTTACTTTTCCGCCAGCCATCATATCAGCTGAAAGACCAGTAAAGCATACTGGAACGGGTTTTTGCCCTTGAGCAAAAAAGCTACTACTTATAAAAAGTAATAGGAGATTGATTTTAGTAAATTTAAACATGGGACGTGAAATTTAAAAAAGGTTTGAAAAAATAAAACAAATGGTAAGGTCATTTACAACTTGCTCAAATTAAAAATACAAATATACGTCTTTCATCTAAAAGTGTCAATACCTTGTTTATGGTATTTAGACCAAAAATCGTTGATTTCATTTTCTTTACAAAAAAAACGCTGTATATTATGATAACATACAGCGTTTTTTCGCACTAAAATAGTAAATTACTTCACAATTTTAGTTGTAAATTGCTTATTGTCCTTTTCTACGGTCATAAAATAAACACCGCTTTCCCAATTTTCTGTATTAATCGTTTGATTATCAGAAATTTGTGTAGCTGAAAAAATATTTTGACCTAATGCGTTTGTGATTTTCAAAGCGTCCATTGTTTCGCTCAAAACAACATTAATTTCGTTTGCGAAAGGATTAGGATATACATTTAATTTTGTACCCAATATCAAATCGTTTGTTTCTACATAAATTTTCAAATCAGATAATTTACGAGGCATCAAACGGTAACCAGTATTTAGAGTAGCTCCGCCACCGCCGCCGCCGCCAGCATTTTGAGCAACCTGTGCGCCAATACCAGTCATATCAAATTTAGCTTTTTTAGGTCCAACATTGAAAAATAAATCTTCAATATCTTTATCTACAAAAACTACAAATTTATTGACACCGTCCGTAACATCTAATTGATAACCTACCGCAGCAGTTGCGCCGCCGCCACCGCCGCCGCCAACTGCTGTTCCCCATTGTGCAGGAGTTACAAGCGTCAGACCTTTGAGTGTTACCAAAGCTGCTTCTGTGTCTTCATCAAGAACTTCTACATCAGTCGGTGCAAAAGCATTACCCGTTCCTACGAGAATAATCGTATCTGGATTTACAGTTGTCAAGCCTGTAACTTGCGCTACACGACCTTGAATACGTACTTTATCACCTTCTTTTGGCGTATAACCAAAGTCGGTTTGTGTTTTATTGATAAAAATACCATCTAATTTATTTTTCGCATCTATTACACAAAAAGTTGTTGCAGGAGAAGTTGAAAAATTAGGGCTATGAACGATACCTTCTATTTCAGTAAATTTACCCAAACTATCAGGAATAAAATTAGCATCATTGTCTTTTGTGATGATTTCAATACCTGATTTAATATAAGGAATAGTGCAAAGTACATTGATTGTTACCTTGCCGTTGTCAAAATTAGCATTAATATTTGCTTTAAACTCAAAAGCATCAGTACCACAAAAACCAACTTTGGGTACATAAGTAAAATTTTGCCCTTGACGGTTCAAAGTTCCATTAGTAGGTTGTTTGGTAATCGTAATCGTCGTACCTGTTGGCGTAGAAAGGTTTGCCGCAGGAATTACAAGGTTTATACCTTTATAAGTGGTAAGCGTTTGTGTTTTTGCAGTTACTTCTACAAACGGACAATCTGCTTTGCCTGGGCTTGCCATGATTGCTTTGCCGTTCGCTATACCAGTAGAAGTAGTTGCTGACAAATACCAATTTGTACCAATGCCATTGTCAGCAGTTGGGTCACAAAATACGATAGAAGAACGTGCAGGAAGTATGCCGCCACCGCCACCGCCGCCACCTATGGCAGGAACTGTGGGCCAGCCTTGATTGGTACGGTAACGTACAGAGTCTACCAAAACACCTGCGCCATCATAAAAATCAATGCGTTTGATTTGATTATTTTGACCACTCAACGTGCCTTTTGACCATTGATGCTCAGGATTTGTACCAAATTTCGACTTAAAATGAGCTGCATTTACAGCATTTACATAATATGCACCTGCTTTTAACAGGAAATCAGGTAATGTATCTTGCAAAGCAGTACGGAACGTATAATCTTTAAGGTTCACATCTGTTGTGCCACTGTTAAAGATTTCGATAAATTGCAAAGAATCTAAAGTGTTTGCACCGCCGCCGCCACCGAGTATAGCCGCACTATACATAATTTCAGAAATAACCAATTGGTTTTGTGCTTTTGAAGTTACGAAAAAGGTACAGAAAAGCGCAAGAGATAGTAATAATTTTTTCATTTGTGAAAATAAATTAAAAAATAGTATTTGATTAAAAAATTAAAATTGACATATAAAACCAATTCCAAATTACAAGACAAAGGTAATAGAAAAATAGTTGCAAGGATTATTATTATTTTAATATACTTCGTAAAAAAGTCTTGCCATACAATAAGTATAACAAGACTTTTTTCTCTAATCAGATTTTTAAATTTTTAAAAATACTTAATTAATAGCATATTGCCCCAATTGCGCTTGACTATTCGCATCTATTACAATTACATTATATTGCATATTTTGGGATAAACGTCCCAAATCTATCTCAACATTGCTATGACGATTTTGATTTTCACGGCTATAAGGGTAATCTAAGTAAACGAATAGGGTAGTGCCCTGCCATTGCGTATGCGTAGAAATCGAAAGCGGCCCTCGGACGCAAAATTCTATCTCCACTTTATCTTTTCTACGACGATTTACTTCAAAATCTTTGACTACAATTGCACTACGTTTATTGCCAGTATTGCGAAAATCTCTACCATCGTTTGCAAAAGCATTTGGATTAAAATTCACACGACTATCATTGGTATAGGTATTAGAACGAGTATCATTATAATAGTTATCATTTTTTCTATTGTACTGATTTTCGTAGGTATTAAGCGCACCGTAGGCATAATCACCA
>JANMGN010000239.1:0-4104 GCA_031374645.1 Chitinophagales bacterium
ATGAAAAAAATATTTTTTACTTTATTTTTATTTACCAATATACTTGTTTTTGCCCAAAACGAAAACAAATGTGGCACAAAAGCAGAGAAATCTGAATGGTTGAAAAAATACCAAAAAAATCCTTCTGCGTACGAAAAACGAGATAATCAGACTATTTTTGTACCAATAACCATTCATTTTCTTGGCAATGATAATGGTTTTTACTTCTACAACTTTGGTACTTTTTTAGATGATTTGTGTACACTCAACAAAGATTTTGAGCAAACTAATATTCAGTTTTTTTTAAACGAGCCACCTCGCTTAATCAATAGTACAAAATGGAATAACCATAAAAATTTTGAAGACGCTATTGATATGTTTGACCAAAACGTACCTAACACTATAAATTCGTATTTTGTAAACGACCCTGCTGGCAATTGCGGCTACGATTGGCCCGGAACAGGTATTGCGCTTTCAAAAGGCTGTATGGGAAAATATAATCATACTTGGGCGCACGAAACTGGGCACGAACTTTCTTTGCCACATACTTTTTATGGTTGGGAAGGTGTCCCATACAGTGATAGTAAAGGTGCGCCATTTCAGGTCAATGGACAAGATGTCGAGCAACTGGGCGATACTGTAAATTGTAATAATGTTGCCGATGGTTTTTGCGATACACCGCCTGATTATTTTAGTAGTCGATGGACTTGCGCTGCGGACAGAAAAAGTAACTCGAATGTAAAAGACCCGACTGGAAAATTATTTAAAATTAGAGGCGATTTTTTTATGTCTTATTCAAATGACGCTTGCGAAACTACTTTTTCTAAAGAACAAGGGGACGCAATGCGGGCGCATTTATTGAGCGAAAAAGTTGATTTTTTAGCAACAGAAAATCCACACAAACCGTTAATAGGAACTTCTAAAAATTTATTACCTTTGGATTCGAGTGTTTTTACATCCAAAAAAATAGAATTCAAATGGACTTCTGTCAAAAATGCGACTGCTTATTTTTTAGAAGTAAGTCGTTCGTCTAACTTTGATAGCAAAGATTATGCAGGCTCGCTAAAAGATACAAGTATCACTTTGGATTTGAATTATAAAAAATATTTTTGGCGTGTAAAAGCCTATAATTTAGGTTTTTCTTGTGCAGGAGATGTGGTTAAAAGAAGTGTTTTTAGAGTTGTCGAACCAACAAGCGCAAACGATGTATTAAAACTAAACGAGTTTTTACTCTTTCCGAATCCTGTTGTAAATGGACAAAAAATAAACCTACAATTTGACGCTGATTTTTCGGAAGATGCTACGCTCGAAGTAGTTGATATTAGTTCTAAGATACTGATTAGCAACAAAATACACATCAATAATGGATTTAATATTTATGAAATCGAAACACCACTTACAAATGGTTTTTATATTCTAAACATCAAAACTAAAAAAGGAATAAAGCAAGAAAAAATTATCGTTAGCAACGAATAAAAAGTATGGATTTAAAAGCAAAAAAAGTAAGCGAATCAAAAACAATAATGACCGAAATGGTCATGCCAAATGACGCAAACCCTTTGGGGAATCTGATGGGTGGGAACCTTCTGAGATGGATGGATATTGCAGGTGGAATTTGTGCAGGGAAACACTGCGAAGCACACGTCGTAACGGCTTCTGTGGATCATGTTTCATTTAGTAAACCAATAAAAATAGGCGACGTAATTACGATAGAAGCCAATGTAACACGAGCTTTTAATACCTCTGTCGAGATATTTGTAGAAGTAATGGCTTCGGATATTAAAGGAGGAAATCCACGCCGTTGCAATCATGCGTACTACACTTTTGTTGCACTCGAAGATGTAACTTTGAAACCACAAGGTGTTCCGCAAGTCATTGCTTTGAGTACCGAAGAAGAGCATCTTTTTGACGGAGCAGTTCGCCGCCGAGAGCTGCGTTTGGTGCTTAGCGGACGTATGAAACCTGAGGAAGCAACAGAAATTAAGCTACTTTTTGCTGGCGCATAAATTATTAAAAAATGGTCTGCTAATTTAAGATTAGTAGGGCATTTTTTTATTTTAAATATAAAAATATTTACAAATGAAAAAAAATATCATATTTATAACACTCATTATTAATATTTTGAGTTTTTCTTATGGTCAAAAGCTGAATATTACGCAAAATTGGAAATTTCAAAAAGGCGACGATTTAGCTTATAAAAACGAAAGTTTCGACGATACGAATTGGAGAAAAATAAACATCGGGCGCATTTGGGAGGACGAACTCAATGAACCCAATTATGATGGCTTTGGTTGGTATCGTTGGCAACAAAAAATTTCCTCTTCTCTCAAAAAAACAGCTACAAAATATGGTGGCTTCGTACTTCAATTAGGTAAAATTGATGACGCTGACCAAACTTTTTTTAATGGCGAGCTACTCGGAGAAACAGGTAGTATGCCGCCCGAAGACAACTCTGCTTGGGCTGAAAATCGTAAATATATTATTCCTTTGAGCAAAATAAAATGGGACGAAACCAACACAATTGCTGTACGGGTTTGGGATTCTGGCGGCGGCGGCGGTTTGTACGGTGGTGACTACGAATTTGAGCCACTTTCTTGGAAAGATAAAGTCGGTGTGGAGATAAATTATCCTTTTGAAAATGCCACAATTACCGAAAATCAGGCTTTTAGTGTAAATATTAAATTTAAAAATGACATTGCTGAAAATATCAAAGGTACGCTGTATTGTGATGTGAAAACTTATGAAGGAAAAACACTCAAAAATGAGTACAAAAATATGAAAATCAAAGGCTTGAAAAGCAATGATGTGGCGATGAATTTCAATGGGTTGGAAAAAGGGTTTTACCAACTTTTTTTTACATTTGTAAGTGAAAAAGGCTATAAACTGCGCTCTAAAAAAGGACTTGCAGTTAGCCCTAATTTAATGACTTCTTCTGCAAATTTGACACCTGATTTTGATGCTTTTTGGCAAAAAGCAAGAACTGACTTGGATGCTGTACCAGCAAATTTTAAAGTAATTCCGCAGCCCGATTGGAGCAGTAAAACCAAAGAAACATTTTTGATAGAAATGCAATCGCTTGATAATGTGAAAGTTAGAGCTTGGTTTACTGTTCCAAGAGGTAAAACAAATTTACCAGCTTTGTTAAAAGTACAAGGCTACGGAACTGTTATGAAACCCGATACAACCATTGCTGACATGGCTGTTTTGGCACTCAATATCCGAGGTCATGGCAACAGTCGTGATGATGTTAATCCAGGTTTTCCAGGCTTTTTACTTTCAGGTATTACAGACAAAGAAAAATACATTTATAGAGGTGCATACATGGACTGCGTTAGAGCAATAGATTTTTTTTACACAAGACAAGAGGTTGATAATCAGCGTATTGTGGTAGAAGGCGCAAGTCAAGGCGGAGCTTTGTCATTTGCTACGGCAGCTTTGGATAAGCGAGTAAAATTATGTTTTCCAGACGTCCCATTTTTGAGTAATTTTCCAGCTTATTTCTACCTTGCTTCTTGGCCCGCAAACGAGTTTAACATTTATCAAAAACTAACAAATCGAACTTGGAATGATATATATGGCGTTTTAAATTATTTTGACATCAAAAACTTAGCGACAAAAATCACTTGTCCCGTAGAAATGTCCGTAGGGCTTTTTGATGACGTTTGTCCACCACATATCAATTTTGCTGCCTACAATAATTTAGTTGTTTCGGATAAAAAATACCATATTTATTCTACAAGTGGACATAGTTTGCCTTCGGAACACCACAAATTAAAAATAAAGTGGATAAAAGAAAAATTAAAAAATTTAGAAAAATAATTATAAACACTTGATTATCAATAATTTATTTTTTATTTTCATTTAGAATAGACGAAATTTGTTTTTGTATGTAAAATAAAAATAGCTCACTTTTGTACTATGAAAAATAGAATTAAATAATAATAAGTTGTTAAATTAAACAAAAACATATAATAAAGTATTGAAAAATGAAAAATAATTCTATTTTTGCTTTTTCTTTTGCTTTATTACAAAATCGAATTGTTTGACGAGTAGGCGTAAAGAAATAATTGATATTTTTACAACGATTTCCTTTTAAAAATTTTACTTATTTTAGCCCAACTACTT
>JANMGN010000242.1:0-10909 GCA_031374645.1 Chitinophagales bacterium
GTAGATGAAGCTGCACCGCCTGCGCTTATGCGAGAATTGGCGTTGGAGATTATTCGTAGAAAAATAACAGTGACTTGGTGGACAAATATTCGTTTTGAAAAAAACTTCACACCAGAACTTTGTCGTTTGTTGAAAGCATCGGGTTGTATCGCTATTTCGGGCGGATTGGAGGTAGCTTCTGACCGACTTTTAGACCTGATGAAAAAAGGCGTAACCATAGCACAAGTTGCTCGTGTTGCCGACGCTTTTACCAAAGCTGGTATTATGGTTCACGCTTATTTGATGTATGGTTTTCCGACACAAACAGCTCAAGAAACCATCGATTCGCTTGAAATTGTACGCCAATTGTTTGAAAATTCAGTAGTTCAATCTGGTTTTTGGCATCGTTTTGCAATAACTTCGCATAGCCCTGTTGGCTTGAATCCTGCGGCTTATGATGTGGTTTGTACTGGGCCTGAATTTGAAGGTTTTGCAGACAATGACCTTTTTCACGAAGACCCAAAAGGTGCAAATCACGACCTTTTTGCTGAAGGTTTACGCAAATCTTTGTTCAATTATATGCACGAAGTTGGTTTGGAAATGCCACTTTCAGATTGGTTTGACTTCAAAACGCCCCGAACGACCGTAAAATCAAATTGTATCGCAAACGCTATCGCAGATGTGAGCGAAAAAATGCCTCGACCAAATGCAATTGTGGTACTTATTACGTCGCCACAAATTTCTATTTATACAGAGAAAAAAAGTAAGAAAGGAATGGAAATGGCGTACTTGACTTTTACGACAAAAAAACAAGATTTCGTTTTAGAAACTTTTCCAGAAGTAGGAAAATGGTTGTTTTCGGTGTTGCCCAAAATGTTTATCGGAGAAGAAGATCCTTTGACTTTGGCAGCATTAAAAACACTTTTTGTAGCTGCAAATCTGGACGATTATACCGATTTTGAAGAATTTATGGAAAGTTATACGTTTTCTAAATTAAAAGAATTTGGATTATTGGTTTTATAAATAATTAAAAATTAATAATTGTCTGTGATTTACGTTGCGTATTTTTTTAATAAAAACAATTAAAGAATACGCATTTTAGACTTTTTTTTATAAAAGTCTAAACATTAAATATATCATCTTATATTTGTACTATTTTTTTATTTCAAACCTACAAAAGTATTTTTAAAAAAAAATTTTTATGCAACTAATTGATACTAAGCATTTTAGACTAACGGGCGACATCGACCCTCTGGAACTAACAAAAAAATACGGTACGCCTTTGTACCTTTACGATAGCTCGATTATTGAGCGACAATACAAAAGATTAGAAAATGCTTTTGCTAATGTAAAAAGCCTAAAAATCAATTTTGCTTGCAAAGCATTGAGTAATATTAATATTTTAAAAATATTAAAAAATTTAGGCTCTGGTTTAGATTGTGTTTCTATTGAAGAAGTGAAAATAGGGCTTCATGTAGGTTTTGAGCCGCAAAACATTATTTTTACGCCCAATTGTGTAGCGATTGAGGAGTATTTGGAAGCTGTCCGTTTGGGCGTTCGCATCAATATTGACAGTATCTCGATTTTGGAACAATTCGGTCAAATCCACAATGATTATCCCGTTTGTATTCGCATCAATCCACACATTATGGCGGGCGGAAATTCCAAGATTTCGGTAGGTCACATTGATTCCAAATTTGGTATTTCTATTTATCAAATGCCTCACGTAGAGCGAGTTGTGCAGATGACGGGCTTGCGTGTAGAAGGAATCCACATGCACACAGGCTCGGATATTTTTGACATTGGTATTTTCCTTATTGGTGCTGAAATTTTATTTAATACAGCAAAAAATTTCAAGGATTTGACATATGTTGATTTCGGAAGCGGTTTTAAAGTTCCTTACAAACCAAACGATTATTCTACGGATATTGAAGATTTGGGCGTAAAATTAGGCGAACGTTTCAATCAGTTTTGTAAAGAAATCAAAAAAGATGTTACGCTCATGTTTGAGCCAGGTAAATTTCTAGTCAGCGAAGCGGGTTTTTTCTTTACAAAAGTAAACGTAGTAAAACAAACGACTTCATCGCAATTTGCAGTCGTAGATAGCGGTTTGAATCACTTGATCCGTCCGATGTTTTATGACGCTTACCATCACATTGTAAATGTAACAAACGCTGACGAGCGACCACGTTTCTATAATGTAGTTGGTTATATTTGTGAAACGGATACTTTTGCAGTTAATCGCTTGATAAATGAGATTATCGAAGGCGATATTTTGTGTTTTTACAATGCAGGAGCGTACTGTATGAGTATGGCGAGCAACTATAATTCTCGACCAAGACCAGCCGAAGTTCTTCTTCACGAAGGTAAGGATTACTTGATTCGAGCGCGTGAAACGTTGGAAGATATTTTGAGAAATCAGGTAGATGTGGCGTTTTGAGGTAATGAATAATGAATAATGAATAATGAATAATGAAAAATTGAAAATACGTAGGCGTATAGAAATAATCGGTAATTTTTTTGGTGTTGTAAAATAATATAAGTAACTAACTGCAAGGAAGTTACTTATGTTATTTTACAACGACTTCCCTTTAAAAAAATTATGATTATTTTAGCCCAACTACTTACGTAGCAAATATGATAAAACCAATGAAATTTATCCACACAAGAGTTTTTATTTTGGCAATACTCGTACTTTTTTCTTGTAAAAAAGCATATTCATGTAGTATGTATAAAATAACGCTCAATGGAAAAACATTGGTAGGTACAAATTTTGACGCATATTATCTAACGCCTACGATTTGGTTTGAAAATGCAACGAACATAAACACATATAGCGCAGGATTTAGTGGCGGACGACAAGATGGTGTAAACGGAATTGCACCGCAATCAGGAATGAATGTAGAAGGTTTGTCTTTTTCCAGACTTGCTTCTCCAACACCTGAAAATGGAATTGCCAATTTTAAGGATAAAAAACAAATTACTAATCCGACTTTGTACCTCAAAGACGTTTTGCACAACTGCAAAAACGTAGATGAAGTAAAAACGTATATCAGCCAATTTGATTTTAGCTATTTCCTCGAAGACATATTTATTTATATTGATAAATCCGGAAAATACTTAATTGTTGAACCTTACACAATGACTATCGGAAATGATGCAAAATATGTTTTGTCCAATTTTTGCCCTTCTGTAACGACCGAAAAAGATGCAAATAATTTAGAGCGTTACCGTAATGGTATTGAATTTTTGAAAAACAAGATAGATACTACACTTGCATTTGCAACTGCGCTTTCTGATACGATGCACGTTTGTAGAAAAAAAGTTGGAGATGGAACTTTATTGTCTTCAATTTGGGATTTGAACGGAGGAATAATTACAATGTATTTTTATCACGATTACAAACAACAAGTACAATTTAACTTAAAAGACGAACTACAAAAAGGTAACCACAGTTTAGAAATTCAAAAACTGTTTCCACCAAATGAAGAATTTGAAAAATTAGTGAATTATAAAATACCTCAAAATAATCAAGCAATAATGTCATTTTTTATGTTTTGTTTCGGTTTATTTGCTTTCACAGTATTTTATTTTTTTATAAATTATTTGAGAGAAATAAAATCTGTTAATTATTCAAATCAAAAAATCTTACTTTGTGCATTGTGCTCAATAATGACTTACTATTTGATAGTTTTAGCGACAAATAGGTATATATTTTATTTTCCTTCGCCTTACAAAGACTATAAATTTTCACATTTGAACATAGCCGCTTACATCCCTTTTTTGACAATACTTGTTTTAATTCCTTTAATCAAAATAAATTGGAAGTTGCTAAAAGAAAAAACTTGGAGTTTATTTTCAAAATTACTTTTTACTTTAAACAACCTTACATTCTTAATTCTAATTGGATTTTTTACTTATTGGGGATTATATAACGTATTAAATTAAAAGGCATATAATATTAATTTTACTAAAATAATTCTGAAAAATACAATCTTTATACAATGGAAACTACGGACTATATCAAAAATCGCTTCCAAAAACAATTGGACTGGTTGAGCGAAAAATCAGAGCGAAATCAAAAAAAATATCGCATTTTACGTATTATTACGCTATTTTGCGCCATTTCCTTGCCATTTTTGACAGGTTACGCCACAGATGAATACTGGTATTTGAAAATAATTATTGGTTTTTTTGGTGTTGTAATTGCATTTAGCGAAGGGCTTTTGTCTTTGTACAAATACCACGATAATTGGATAACTTATCGCAATACTGTGAACGTACTCGAACGAGAAAAAGTAATGTACGATACCATGAGTGGTGCATATTTCAAATGCACTCCTGATGATGCTTTCCATACTTTTGTGAACAATGTCGAAAATATTTTAGCAAGCGAAAACTCGCTTTGGTCAGTAAATATGAAAGAAAATAAAACAGCAAAAAATGATTAGTCAAGAAGATATGAAAACTCTTTTTTTACCTCTTTTGAGAGAAAAAGGTAGTGTTTTTATTAAGAAAAAAAATATTTGGGCAAGGATAGCTGAAGCAGGCGAGATAATAATTACTGTTACAAATGATGGTTTAGAAACGTCAAATATCGCAAACGAAGGCGATATGTTAGTGCGAAATCAGACAGATGCAGCCGAAATATACGTGATGTCAAAAGAAAGTTTTGAAGCACGATACATAAAAACAAAAAAATCAGTTTTAGCCGAAGCAGAATTTCAAGAATATACACCTATCGGAAAAATACATGCGTTATATATTGATAAACAGTTGCTTACGAAACTAAATTTAGATAATTTATTTTATTTTGAAGCACCTTGGGGCTCTAATATGATATGCAAAGAAAATGATTATTTGGCTTGCCCGACTGATTTTTCACAAGTGTATCGTATCGCTCGAAAAGAGTTTTTTGAAACCTATGTACAATCGTAGAATTTTCCAATAACCTAAGCTCTTTTTTATGATAAACAAAATAAAAAACCTCCTCACACAACCAATAAGTATATTTATACTATTGCTTTTGCTTGCGATAATTGCAGGATTACATAAAGTAAAATTGGGTGCAAAAGAAATTGGTGGTCAAATGCACACGCATTACAATAATTTTATTATTTTTAAAAATGCCCATTATCATCTCGTAAATCATCAAAATTTGTACGAATGGTATCCTTTGGAGCAATGGGATTTATTCAAATATACACCAACTTTTGCTACATTTTTTGGTTTTTTTACCCTTTTCGATAATTATACAGGCGTGAGCCTTTGGAATGTTTTGAATACCGCAGTTCTCTTGATTGGAATTTATGCTATTCCTCAGCTCAAAAATAATGCAAAAGCAAAAATCTCCCTTTTTATTATTATAGAATTAATTACGAGCCTACAAAGTCAGCAAACCAATGCACTAAACGCTGGTCTTATCTTGTTGTTTTTCGCCAACATGGAAAAAAAGAACTATTTTTGGGGCATTTTTTTCATCGTATTTGCTTTTTATTCCAAAATGTACCCGATTGCAGCAGGCGCAATTTGGTTTTTTTATGACAACAAAATAAAAAATCTATTATATGGTATATTTTGGTTGATAGTTCTCGGAGCAGCACCTTTGCTTTTCGTGGATTTCCAACAACTCACTTGGCAATATCAAAATTACCTCGAAATGATAAAAACGGACAATGCCATTTCTTATGGACTATCTGTTTTAAATATGATTTTGAAAATAACGGGTTACGAGTGTGATAGAATTGGATTGGCAGCAGTTGGATTTTTAATGACTATTTCGCCTCTGATTTGGCTAAAACGCTACAAAAATAGTCAATTCAGAACTATTTTTTTAGGAAATTATTTGATTTTCATGATTATTTTTAACCACAAAGCAGAATCGCCGACTTTTATTTTAGCAGCTGTTGGTGTAGCATTGTGGTATTTTTCGCAGGAAAGTAATAAGCTAAATTTAACGTTACTCGTATTTGTATTCATTTTTTCGTGGCTCGCTCCGACCGATATTTTTCCACGTTTTGTAAGGCAAAATTTCTTTGAAGCGTATAGTTTTAAAGTATTTCCTTGCTTTTTGATTTGGTTAAAAGCCTTATACGATTTACATTTTTTTGAAGAAAAAAATAGTAGCAATTGATTAATGATTTATTTCCCACCCTGACAGGATTTCGAACCCTGTCAGGGTAGATAATCAAAACAAAACACAACTAAGTAGTTGGGCTAAAATAATCGCAATTTTTTTAAAGGGAAGTCGTTGTAAAATAACAACGTAACTTCCTTAATTTCTCCTTTCCCTTTGGGGAAGGTCGGGACGGGGCTTTCTTATGTTATTTTACAACGACAAAAAAATTACTGATTATTTCTATACGCATACTTACTTCTACTCAAAGTAAAGCTACTTTTTTATAAACCCATCATTCAGCAACATTTCCCAAGAGGCCTGCTGCACCTTTACAAAATACTTTCCGATCGGAATATTTTCTATATCAAAATCAAAACGCTGTGCGCCTTGCTGAATAGGTTTTGTTTCTTTGAATTGTAAAATCCCATTTTCATCGTAAAAATAAAAAGTAAGGTCATTTTCTGCACCATACCAATTCGTGTTGATAATTACATCGTCATAAAGATAATCTACGCTCAACGTAAAATTTTGGATAACTGCGCTCGGAGCATGAGAAGAAGATATAATTGAGGCTTTGTTTTGCAAATTATCAATTGTAATTAATTTGCCCAAACTATTGATATTCAGCATATTAGATACATTTACTTTTTGCCCATCGATAGTTATAAGTGGTAATTTGGAAATTTCTACATAAGCATCCTTGACTGGGCCTGCAATTTTGAAAGTAAGTAATATCTTCCAAAACTTGCTTTGTAAATCTATTTTGTTCTGAAAAGAAAAAGTTTGAAAATCACAAGTAGGACATTCTTTTGGTGCATTGTAGCGTTTAGAAATAATCTGCACACCCGATATTTCGCTTTGGATATCGTAGGTAAAAGTATTCTCCGTAGGGTATTTTATAGTGATTTGCCCAGCCGAAAACAATTGCGTTTCCTCAGACATTAGCATCACTTCATAGACATTTCGCTGCTTACTCCAATTGATTTTTGCGTTTATGGTAGCGAAACTAAAATAAGATACAAAAAGGCAAACTAAAAAAAGAAAATATGTTTTCATCGTAAAAATCGTTGTTGAAAATTGGGCTAAAATAATCGCCACTATATACTTTTGCAAAAACGATGCTACTTTTTTGGAAATAAAGCGTTGAGCATGAAAAATTCCATAAAAAAAGCCAGATTAGCTCTTTTGCTAACCTGGCGCGAAACCAAAACTTGAAGTATGACTAAAATGTTATCTGATGCAAATTTATATGCTTTTTAGGCTTTTTTTCAAAACAAAAAACATTTATTTAATTCATCTGTGACATTAATCATACGATTGTATTTTAATTATAAATATTATCAAAATTTATAAAATGTTGATTTTTAATTGTTTATAAATTTTTAAAATAATTATTTACGCTATCTGTTGTGAGAAAAAATAGGTTCATTTTTAGTCAAAAAAAGTTTATTTTTTCAAATATTTTTTTCATTCTCTACAAATTTAACATCAACCCGAGCATATAATTTCTTCCAGCTTGCGGAAAAAGTCCAATATCACGATAAGAGTTCCCATCTTTTACCGTATATAAATTGCTGCTTCCTGGGTCAAAACCAGTCGAAATATAATTGTAAGTCCACGCATTACTCGAATATTTTTTATTCAAAAAATTATTGATTTGAAAAGAAATACTCGTTTTATGTTTTTTTGCCACTAAAAAATCATAACTTAATCTAAAATCATTGGTAAAATAAGCCGACAAACTTGCGACCTCATTTTTCGTGTTGTCTATATATTGTTTTCCAACGTATTTATTTGATAATGAGCAACTTATATTTTTATTTAATTGATAATTAAGCGTTGCAGCAGCTATAATATTTGGAGAAAAAGCAATATCCGTTTTTGCAATTTTATTTTCATTTTGCAAGCCACTGTCCCAATTGTCAATGTAAGAAATAAAATCTGAAATTTTACTTTGGCTCAAAGTCAGATTACCTTCTGCGCTCCATTTTTTCCATTTGTAAGCTGCATCAAGCTCCAAACCTACCCGAAAACTATTCGCTACATTTACCCTATTGTATGCACCAATGTCATTTATTTTTCCAGTCAAAACCAATTGATTTTTATAATTCATATAGTACAAATTACTTGAAAAAAAAGCGTTTTTGGTCTGATATTTCCAACCCATTTCTACATTTTGTAACTGCTCAGATTTCGGGCGACTTGCTTCCGAAGATTGCACATAGTCATCTCGGTTCGGCTCTCGATTCGCAATACCAAACGAGGAATAAACACTATTTTTTTCATTTAATTTATAAGAAAAACCAAACTTAGGATTAAAGAAAAATAAAGCATCACGCTGCGAAATATCGTTCAAATTTCTATCTTTTCCTACAAAATTATAAGTAATATTTCTTACTTGCAAATCAACGTAACTTGTTAATTTTGAGCTGATTGTATAATTTATTTTTGCATAAATATTGGCATCTGTTTTCACGCCTACGTCTTCGTACCAACGCACTGGATTATTGGCTAAACTACGTTTTTTTTCTGCCCAAATCGCTTCTCCAAAATGATTTCCAGTATAACGATTTGCGCCACCGCCGAGCATAAAATCAACTTTATTTTTAGCGTAATGATAACCAAAAACCAAGCCTGTGAGCCAATTATCCAACCATCTTCGTTGTACCAAATCACTCGTATCTGCCGAAACGATTTTGTAATCTGCCAACACTTTCTGAGCTTTGTATTCCTCATAAAAACCTCGACCTTTTGTAGCATAGAGCGCAATATTAAAATCGGTATTCGAGTTTATTTTTTGCTTGTAAAAAAACTGATAATGCGTTTGTCGGTAGCTATCTACTTGGTTTTCGTAAGGCTTCGATGCACGTTCCGTTCCAGCAGGATTGTACGTGCGCAAAGTATCCAACAATTGAATAGGCAAACCGTACCAAGACTGATACGTTCGCTCTCGTCCATCTATAAAATTGAAGCGCAAAGAGTTGTTTTTCCCAAGCCAACTTACGCCAAAATCATAAGAAAAAAGGTCAGAACTCGCTCTATCAATATAGCCATTAGACAGGATTTTACTCATTTTCAAATCGACAGAAAAGCCTTTTCGCAAGCCGCTACTTGCTTGAAAAGTTGCCCTTTTTGTACCAAAAGAACCTGCCCCAATCTTTATTTTCACAGCTGGTTTTAGCTGTAAAGTATTGGTATTCAGGTTGATAGATGCGCCAAAAGCTCCTGCGCCGTTTGCCGAAGTGCCTACACCACGCTGTATCTGAATACTTTCCGTAGAGCTGAAAATATCGGGCATATTGACCCAATAAACGGCATGACTTTCTGCATCATTGTAAGGGATTCCGTTCATGGTAACATTGATACGAGTAGGGTCGCTGCCCCGAATCCGAAAACTCGTGTACCCGATGCCCGTCCCTGCATCTGAGGTCGCAACTACCGAAGGCGTATTTTGTAAGAGATAGGGCAAATCTTGTCCAAAATCGCTTTTTTCAAGGCTTTCTTTCGTAAAATTTTTAAAAGTAACAGGTGTAATGTCGCTTGCCCAAGCACTTTTTACAAGTATTTCGGGAATACTATCGCTCTTTGCAAAAGATACATTTTGAGCGAAGAAGGGCACACTAAACATGAGGTAAAGTGCTGATAAACAATGTTTTAACATAAAAAAAATAAAAAAAATGGTTAATGATACTTACAAACGGGCTTCGTAAGCGTTTATTCATTACCCTTCAACGTGGTTAATTAATAATTAAAAATTAATAATTAAATGCCTCGACTGGATTATTTATAGTTACATTTTCCTAAAAGCTATTGATTATTAGCTTAATAGGTAGCAATATAATACACTATAATCTTGTCTAAATACTTAACAATTATTAATTATTAATTATCAATTAAATTAACTGCGTCAAAAATCTCCCTCGACAGCATTACCTGTTCAGGTTCGATGGGTGTAATCTCAGCCTTTTTTAAGAAAAAATAATTCTAATTAAAAGAAGCACCCCGTAGAGATCGCAAAGGTAATATTTTTTAGGAATAAATTTTTATTTAATCATCTGTTAAAAATGGAGGCAGGTTTTTTTGTTCCAAAAAAACAAACCACTGTATTTTTTAGGTACAGTAGTTAAATATTTTCATAAGAACCCACTTTTACTTGCCAATTTCCAGTTTTTCTATTTTCAAAAAAAGCTCGTAAAGAGAAAATATTAGAAGGAAAAGCGATGCTTTCCCAAGGGAAATTTTCTTCTGTAAAGAGTTGAATATCAGTGCTTTCTGTTGTATTTTCCCAAATTGGCTCTTGAAGTTCTACTACAAAATGCAAGTGAACTTGATTGATGTGTGGAACTGAAAAAACACTTAATAAACCTTTGTTTGTGACCTTGATTTTAGCTTCTTCGTAGGCTTCTCGCATCGCACCTGCTTCTGCACTTTCCCCATTTTCCATAAAACCGCCTGGAATATTCCAAAAACCTAATTGTGGTTCTATTCCTCTTTTGCACAGCAATATTTTACCTTCAAAAACAGGCAAACAACCTACAATTATTTTAGGATTTTGATAATGAATAGTAGCACAAGCATCGCATACAAAACGAGGCAAATGATCGTTTTCTACCAAACGAAAAGTAACTTTTTGAGCGCAATTGGAACAGTATTTCATTTGTTTTTTATTAAAATTGGTAATTTTATTCTACAATTTTTTACAAAGATAAGATAAAAACGAAGCTAAAATAGTCATTTTTAACAAATATTTATGATAAAAAAATAATATATGATAAAATATTTATTTATTTTTGCAATATATAATAAAATACG